>JAYTTC010000360.1:0-1639 GCA_043745255.1 Verrucomicrobiales bacterium | reverse complement strand
GGGCCGCTGGCGCGGCATCGACTGATCTGTAGATCCTCGGGGTTAATCTGCACATCCACCTCTTCAGCTTCGGGGAGCACCGCAACGGTCGCCGTGCTGGTGTGGATGCGTCCCTGCGCCTCGGTGGCTGGCACGCGCTGCACCCGGTGCACTCCACTTTCGAGTTTGAGTCGCTTGAAAGCATCCTGGCCCTTCACTCCAAAGATGATTTCGCGAAAGCCGCCGAGGTCGGACGGACTGGAATCCATGGGCTCCAACTTCCAGCCGCGAGCCTCTGCGTAGCGGCTATACATCCGGAATAAATCTGCAGCGAACAGCGCGGATTCTGCCCCTCCCGCACCGGCACGGATTTCGAAAATCGTGTTGCGAGAATCCGTGGCGTCAGGCGGGAGCAAGCCCCTCTGCACCGCGCGGGTCAGGCGGACGATCTCAGGCTCGAGCCGGACGATCTCCTCGCGAGCCATCTGACCCAACTCCGAACTAGGGGACTCGCTCAGGGCCAGCGCCCGGTTCTCCTCAAGCTCGTTGGCCGCCTTAACAAATTGCTGCCCTGTCGCCACCAACTCTTTGAGACGGGAATACTCGCGCGACAACTCCTGGTAGCGCTGAGCTTGGCTGAATGCGGAAGGGTCGCTCAATAACTGCTCCACCTCCCGGTATCGGGCGGCAAGCGTTTCGACATGACGGCGGAGGTCCATGGCAAAAAAGAATCCGCCCGCAAAAGCGTTATGCTTGTGCGGGCGGAGGGTCGGAAAGGAGCTACTTCTTCTTGCGCTTGACGACAGCCTCGGCGGCGGCGGCCTGGGCGGCCTGCGTCTTCACCATTCGCTGCTGGAACTTATCAACACGACCGGCGGTATCCACAAACTTCTGCTGACCGGTGTAAAACGGATGGCAGGCGTTGCAGATGCCGATCACAATCGATGACTTCACCGAGCGAGTCTGGATGACGTTGCCGCAGGCGCAACGAATCTCAGACTCCACGTACTTCGAATGGATATCAGCCTTCATAAAAGTAAGGTCGGAGAAGCTATCAGTAGGCAGAGGGATGACAAGGGGAAAGTCGGACTTTTTTAGCGATCCACCTCTCCCAGGACAATATCGATGCTTCCCAGGATGACCACCACGTCAGCGATCTTCTGTCCGAGGCACATATCCTCCAGCACCGTCAGGTTGATCAGGCTGGGGGGGCGCACCCGATAGCGATAGGGGTTTGGGCTGCCATCGCTGATCAAATAGAAACCGAGCTCACCCTTCGGACCTTCGATCCTACCATACGCCTCTCCCACCTTGGGCCGGAATCCCCGAAGCTTCGCCTTGGGGTCCACAATCGGACCTTCCGGAATGTCGGTGAGAGCCTTTTCCAAGATCTTCAACGACTCCCGCTGCTCCAGGGTGCGGATCATGTAGCGATCATAAACGTCGCCATGATCCCCGAGCGGAACGCGGAATTCGAAGCGATCATAGATGCCGTAGCGATCAACTTTGCGAAGGTCGTAGTCGACACCGCTGGCGCGGAGCATCGGTCCGGTGATGCCGGCGCTGATCGCCAAGGAGGCCGACAAAACCCCGACGCCCTGAGTTCTCGCCATCAGGATCTCGTTCGTGGAAATCAGATTCTCAAACTCATCAAGAAAGC
>JAYTTC010000359.1:0-5971 GCA_043745255.1 Verrucomicrobiales bacterium | reverse complement strand
CCAAGTTCGGAGTGGATCCTCGAGCGCGATTCGCGGCCCCCCTGCAAACCCTTCACGACTCCGGATTCAGCACGGTGGAGGGGGATACGATTCTCGTGAATCGCGAGGGACTGCTGCAGATCGATCGACTGCTCCATGAGTTCTTTCTCCCGCAGCATCAAAACTCCCGTTACGCCTGACGCATATCCGCTGCCATGACTACCCGCACGCCCCAGGGCACCCCCACCGCGTCGCCGCTCATTCATCCGATGGATGAGTTCTACGCGCAGGCGGGAAGACCCATGCCTCGCGTAGAACGAGTCGAGGCGGAGAACATCCCCGAACCCCAGCGCTCACTGCTGGTCCACGAGGGCGACATGACTTCAGCGCTGACGAACTTTCATAAAAGCGACATCCATCTTGAGGTCATCCGTCGTGAGATGCGGGAGGATGTTTACACCCGTGAGGTCGTCTTGCTGCTAGACGGCAGCGATCAAGCGGTCGAGTTCGGGGCCATTCGCATTTACCTTTCCCTGCTCCCCAGTCCCGCGCGTCGCGCCATCCTCGATGAGCATCTGCCACTCGGACAGATCCTGAAAGAATTTCACGTTCAGTTCGAGAGCCGCCCGAAGGCGTTTCTTCGAATCGAGTCGGATGACTTCATCAACCGCTCCTTGCGACTCCGCGAGTCCGCCCTACTGTATGGACGGCGAAACACTCTAACCGATCCTCAACAGCGACCGCTGGCGGAGATCGTTGAAATTCTGCCGCCGACGCCAAACCCCTAACGCTCATCGACGTCATGCAAACCACGCCATCACTCCGGAACGCTGACGTCAGTCCGCTTGAAACCCAGTGGGATGTTCTGATCATAGGCGGCGGCCCGGCGGGTGCCAGCGCTGCCACGGTGCTCGCTGACCATGGGCATCGCGTGCTCATCCTCGAACGCGAGAAATTCCCCCGCTACCACGTGGGGGAATCGCTGATCCCCTTCACCTACGCACCCCTCGAACGAATTGGAATGATCGAGAAGATGCGCCAGTCGCACTTCATCAAGAAATACAGCGTTCAGTTCGTGTCCCCCAACGGGAAAGCGTCCCAACCCTTCTACTTCTTCAATCGATACGACCGCGAAACGGTGGCCCAGACCTGGCAGGTTCTTCGCTCCGAGTTTGATCAGACCCTCCTCGACAATGCCCGAGATCACGGCGCGGTGGTTCGGGAAGAGACCCGCGTCACCGAACTGCTCAAGGAAGGGGATCGAGTCGTGGGCATCCGCGCGCAACATGCGACCGGCGACACGGTCGAGTATCGCGCTCCGATGACACTCGACTGCACCGGCAAGGAGGCATTCTCCACCGTGCGACAACAGTGGCGCATGAAGGATCCCTACCTGAACAAGGTCGCGGTCTGGACGTATTATCGCGGTGCCAAGCGCGACGGGGGAATCGATGAGGGAACCACCACCGTGGCCTTCGTGCCGGACAAGGGATGGTTCTGGTACATCCCGCAGCACGATGACCGGGTGAGTGTCGGAGTGGTGGCCGATGGAAAATATCTGACACGCGACGGCATAAAGTCGCCGGAGGCGATTTTTCAACGAGAGATCGGGCAGAATCTCTGGATTCGCGATCACCTGGCGGTCGGCGAACAGGTCGGCGAGTATTACTTGACCCATGAATACTCCTTTCACGCACGTCACTGCGGTTGCGAGGGACTGCTGCTCGTCGGAGACTCGTTCGCGTTTTTGGATCCGGTGTTCTCCTCTGGAGTTATGCTAGCCCTTAAGAGTGGAGTGTCTGCGGCCGACTCGGTTCATGCGGCGATCATGGCTCGCGATTTTTCACCGGATCGCTTCACGAGCTATGCTCGTCATCTTCGCGAAGGCATCGAGAACATGCGCAAGCTGGTCTACGCCTTCTACGATCCTAACTTCAGTTTCCGGAGCATCACCGACAAATATCCTCATCTCGCGGGGGATATCACGGATTGCCTCTCTGGAGATGTGAATAAGGATTTTTCGGCGCTGTGGGCGGCAATTCGAGAACTCTCACCCTTGCCCGATGAGCTTCCTTACGGCGATCCTCTGGCGCCGAATCCGGCAGCGATTGGGACGATCTCCGTTTCCTGATCCGCTTTCGCTGCCCCCTCTCTGCATGCACGCCGTCCCCCTGCTCGACCTATGAACATCGTCCAGATCACGCCCGGAGCAGGTGGCATGTATTGTGGAAACTGTTTCCGGGACAACGCTCTCGTCGCTGAGCTACGTCGGCTGGGACATTCCACATTGATGCTCCCGCTCTATCTGCCCATGACTCTGGATGAAGCGGATCAGAGCGCCGGAACTCCGATTTTCTTTGGCGGAATCAGTGTTTACCTCGAGCAGAAAGTCGCGCTCTTCCGACACGCGCCCAATTGGCTTCGCAACCTGCTCGCATCTCCCCCCCTCCTCAAACTCGCTGCCGGAAAAGCCGCCAAGACACGCGCTGCGGATCTCGGGGAACTCACCCTCTCGATGCTGCGCGGAGAGGAAGGCAACCAGGCACGTGAACTCGAGGAATTGATCGAGTGGCTGCAGAAGCAATCTCCGCCGCACGTCATTTGCCTCTCGAACGCGCTCCTTCTCGGCTTGGCGCGCAGACTGAAAACCTCACTCAACACTCGCATTGTGTGCATGCTCCAGGGCGAGGACGAGTTTCTGGACGCACTTCCAAGCCCGCATCGAGAGGCCTGCTGGAGGGAGCTCGCCGAGCGAGCGCGCGAAGTCGAGCGCTTCATCGCTCCAAGCCGTTACTTCGCGGATCTGATGGCGGCACGGCTCGCGTTGCGACCCGATCAAGTGCACGTGGTGCATAACGGCATCAGCCTGGTCGGCTACGACACTCTCGAGACCTCCGTCGATTCCACCGCTCCAACGCTGGGCTACTTTGCGCGGATGTGTCGGGAGAAAGGCCTCGACCTGCTGATTCGCGCTTTTATTCTCGCTCGTAAACGCATCCCCGCCTTGCGACTCAAGATCGGGGGATCGTGTGGCCCCGGGGACACCGCCTTCGTGGAGGAGTGCAGGCAGCTGCTCACCAACGCTGGGGTGCTCGATTCGGTGGAGTTCCATCCCAACCTGGATCGGGACGCTAAGATCCGCTTCCTGCGGTCGCTCACCGTGTTCTCCGTGCCCGCCAAGTATAGCGAAGCGTTCGGTCTCTATCTGATCGAGGCGTGGGCGGCCGGCGTGCCGGTGGTGCAACCTCGGAAGAGTTCGTTCCCGGAATTGTTGGCCGTTACCGGAGGTGGGCTGCTTTGCGACAACGATGCCGAGTCGCTCGCTGAAGGCATCGCGGATCTCGCAGGATCCCCGGAAAAGGCGCGCCAGCTGGGGAACGCGGGAAGGAACCAGGTTCGGCAGCATTTCACCTCCTCCGCCATGGCCAGGGAGGTCGCCAAGGTCCTCGCCGATCTGGGATGAGTTAGAAAGAACGCTAGCTCGGCTGCCTGTCTCTTGCTCCACTTGTCCCATGGCATATGAATTCAGCATTCGACGTCGGGTGGAATTCGCGGAGACCGACATGGCCGGGATCATGCACTTCTCGAATTTTTTCCGTTTTATGGAATCGGCTGAGGCGTCGTTCTATCGATCGCTCGGATTTTCGGTGGTGATGATCGACTCGGGCATTGGCTGGCCGCGAGTGCACGCGGAATGCGACTATGCCCGTCCGCTCAGGTTCGAGGAGGAAGTCGAGGTCCGGCTGCTGGTGTCAGAGCGACGCAACCGAAGCGCCACCTATCTTTTCAAATTTATCAAACAAGAAGACGGTCAGAGCATCGTCGCCGCGCGGGGGAAATTCGTGGTGGTCTGCGCGCACAAGACTCCGGAAGGCAAGCTAGCGGCCTGTTCGCTTCCGGATATCTACAACCAAAAGGTGGAAGTCGCGCCTCCTGAGGTCGCGGCCGCCTGGTGATCACCTATCGCAGCCTCGGAGAATCTTTTCGCCCCTCCAAATTCCGATCCTTAAACCATGAGCACTGGCAAACTTCGCTGGGGAATCCTCGGCACCGCCCACATCGCACGCAAAAACTGGATGGCCATCCGCAACGCCGGCAACGCCACCCTGACCGCCGTCGGGAGCCGAGACCTGAAGCGCAGCCAGGAATTCATCGCCCAGTGCCAATCGCAGATCCCGCACCCGACGGCTCCCAAGGCTTTCGGAAGCTACGAGGAGCTGATCGCCAGCCCTGACGTGGACGCCCTCTATATTCCGTTGCCGACGGGGGTGAGAAAAGACTGGGTGGTGAAAGCGGCCGCCGCCGGCAAACACGTGGTCTGTGAGAAACCTTGCGGAGCGAACCTCGCCGAGATGACCGAGATGGTAGAAACGTGCAACCGACATCGGGTGCAGTTTATGGATGGCGTGATGTTCATGCACAGCCATCGACTGAACCGATTGCGCGAAGTTCTCAGCGACAAGATGAGCGTGGGCGATCTTCGACGGATCGCCACCGGATTCAGCTTTTGCGCGCCGCCGGAGTTCTTCACACGAAACATTCGTTCACACAGCAGTCTCGAGCCCCATGGATGTCTCGGGGATCTGGGATGGTACTGCATTCGATTCGCGCTTTGGGTGATGCACTGGCAGCTCCCCGAGCGCGTCACCGGACGGATCCTCGCGCAGGTGGGAAGTCCTGGCAGCACATCCTCCGTCCCCACCGAATTCTCTGGCGAGCTCTTTTTCAAGGGAGGGGTATCGTCGACGTTCTACTGTTCCTTCCTCACGGCCGATCAGCAATGGGCTCATCTGAGCGGTACCAAAGGAACCCTGACTCTTCCCGATTTCGTGCTCCCTTTCTTCGGAAGCGAGGCCAGTTTCGAAACGAATACTCCTTCGTTCCGTGTCGACGGCTGCCTATTCAACATGGAGGCCCATATCCGCCGCCACTCGGTGGAGGAACACAGCAACAATCATCCGAGCTCCCAAGAGACGAATTTGTTCCGCAATTTCTCAGAGCAGGTGCTCTCCGGATCCTTAAACTCTCAATGGCCGGAGGAGGCGCTCAAGACCCAGCGGGTAATGGAGGACTGCCTGGCGGCCGCGAGGAAAGCGTAGCGACGCACTCACGCTCATCCGAGAGGACCGGCCGCGAAAGGGACCGGGGCGAGTGCCCCGGTCCCACAGGGAACACGTCAACCGGCTACGCGACCAATGCCGGATAGCTTCCCACCTCGACCAGACGTTGGGCGACCTTGCGGCGGAGCAACACGCCGTTCAGGGGGGTCCACCGGAGCAGACGTCGAAGAATACCCATCTGAGACTTCAACTCGTCCCCAGCCGCGATCGCGCCCAGCAAACGCCGGGCATGCTGTTCCGTGCGACTCACGCTCTCGTTCACGAAGATCAGCGCGAGATCGTTCAAAACTCCTGAGCACGACGCATGGCGAGATTTTGCTTTTCGCGCACGAAGGACGGCGCTCTCGGAAAGATAGAGCTCAATGATCAGATCGCTCATCGCGGCGAGGACTTCCTGTTGGTCGGCCAGTTTTTCTCCAAACTTCTGATACGCCGCTCCGGAGAGGAAGAGCACCGCCTTCTTCGCACTCGCGATCCAGTTGCGCGCGGTCTCCAGATCGTCTGCGCCCTCCTCGGGCGCGGGCAGATCGAGTAACTCCTTCACCACTCGACCCACGGCTGCCATCAATGGAAAGCGCCCACGCTGGGAGCGCCGAATGAGCAGTCCCGGGATGAACAACCGATTGATCTCGTTAGTCCCTTCGAAGATGCGGTTGATGCGGGCGTCCCGGTAGCCTCGGGCCGCTGCAAACTCCTCGGTATAACCATAACCACCATGGATCTGCAGCGCCTCATCCGCCACTTCATCGAGCACTTCGCTGCATCCTACCTTGGCGATGGAACATTCCAGGGCAAACTCATCCAGTCCGCGTGGGAAGGCGGGGCTCATGGAATCCATGGTTTCGCCCGTAGCCATGACCGAATCGATCATG
>JAYTTC010000358.1:0-6009 GCA_043745255.1 Verrucomicrobiales bacterium | reverse complement strand
ACCAGCTGCCCCTCGGACTTCGCGGACCACACGTTCCACCGCGTAGGCCTGTGTCTGCAGCGCGTCGAGGTTGTCGCCGAAGATTTTGATCCCGAGCTGCGCTCGAATCCCGGTGCTGATCATTAGAATTCTGTTCTCGATAGGTTGCAGAAAGCCGGGGACGTATCCTGGAACCTGGGTCAGCTTTGAGCTGAGCTCGGCCACGATTCCCTGTCGCGTCATCCCTTTTCGCCATTGGGACTCGGGTCGCAGCATGATGGTCGTTTCGATCATCTCCACCGGCGCTGGATCGGTCGCGGTCTCCGCGCGGCCCAGCTTTCCCGCCACCGACAATACTTCTGGAGTTTGCTGAATCACCCGATCCTGCCACGCCATGATCCGTTTTACTTCCGTGAGCGAGGTGCTGGGGAGGAGCACCGGCATGAAGAGGAGGCTTCCTTCGTTCAAGGTAGGCATGAATTCAGTGCCCATGCCCCGGGTCAGCCGGGCTGCCCGATCCCAACCCCAGTGTGAGAATTGCTCCCGCACGGAGGAGGGCAACCCTCCCGCCAGAATGAGCGTGGAACAGAGTAGGAGAAGGGCCGACGCGACTACCGTCTTGCGATGGCGCAAGGACCAGCTAAGGGCGGGATCGTAGATCGCGAGCAGGACCCGCATCAGCCAGTTGCGGTCCTCGGCGTGGAACGGCCCTCGTACCAGCAGAGCACAGAGTACCGGCACGATGGTGACGGCCAACAGGGTCGATCCGATCATCGCGAAAGTTTTGGTGAAGGCCAGTGGATGAAAGAGTTTTCCTGCCTGTCCGGTGAGAGCAAACACGGGCACGAATGCCAAGATGATGATGAGCATGGCGAAGAAGATGGGGCGTCCCACCTGTCGCGATGCTTCTAGCGTGATCTGTAGATAGTCGAGTGGGGTCTTGTCTCCGGAGATCTCCCTTCGTTTCTCGGCCTGCTCGCAGTGGCGGATGACGTTCTCGGTCATGACAATCGCCGCATCCACCAAAACCCCGATCGCGATCGCGATACCGGAGAGGGACATGATGTTCGAGCTGATCCCGAAGTGTCGCATCAGGATGAAAGAGATCAGGATGGAGACCGGCAGGGGGAAGGTGACGATCAGGATGCTTCGAAAGTGGAAGAGGAAAATGATATGGGCGAGGGTCACCAGGATGGCCTCTTCCAGAAGCGCGTGCTTCAAGGTTCCCAGCGTCCGATCGATGAGTTCGCTGCGATCGTAGAACGATCTCACCGTGACTCCAGGGGGCAGACTGGACGAGATGCTGGCGATTTTTTCTTTCACCCGTGCGATCACTTCGCGCGCGTTTCCGCCGGTGCGCATCACGACGATCCCGCCAACGGCTTCTTGTCCGCCGACATCCAAGGCACCGCGACGAAAATCGCCACCGAGTTGAAGGGTGGCCACGTCGCGTAAGTAAACGGGGATTCCTGCACGTTCCACCAAGACGATTTTCTCGAGATCCCCGATTGATTTCACCAACCCCACACCGCGGACGACGAACTCCATTCCGTTTTCCTCGAGCACCTTTCCACCCGCGTTGAGATTGCTCTCGGAAACCGCTTTCAACACCTCCTGCAGCGACACCTTTGCCGCCCGCATTTTTCTTGATGAAACTTCGATTTGATATTGGCGCACGAACCCGCCGATGCTTCCGACCTCCGCCACTCCCTGAACTGCGTTGAGCTGATAGCGGAGAAACCAGTCCTGAAGCGCGCGCAGCTGACCGAGATCATATCCACCCTTGGGCGACTGCGCGGGATCGACTTCCAAGTAGTATTGGTAGACCCATCCCAGACCCGTGGCATCCGGACCGAGCTTGGGAATGACACCCGGGGGGAGAACATCTCCCAGATAGTTGAGCCTCTCCAGCACGCGGGAGCGCGCGAAGTAATTATCGACGGAATCCTCGAAAATGACGGTGATGAGCGCAAACCCGAACATTGAGTTGGCTCGAACGGTTTTTACCCCGGCAAGCCCCTGCAGGTTGACCGACAGCGGATAGGTGACCTGGTCCTCCACTTCTTGTGGGCTTCTGCCGGACCAATCCGCAAAGACCAGCACTTGGTTGTCGCTCAGATCGGGAATCGCATCGACCGGAGTTTCCAGCACACTGTGAATCCCCCAGCCGATCACCAGCAGCATGGCGCACGCGACCAGCAGCCGGTTTCGCAGGGACCACTCGATGACTCTCGGGATCATAGCGAGGAACTGGTATTGAGTTGAGCCTGTGCATCGAGGAGCAGGTTTCCAGAGGTCACCACGCGCTCCTCCTCAGACAGGCCGGTTAGGACCTCCCATCGGTCATCCCCGACTCGACCGAGTTTCACCTTCTGCTGTCGATACGCTCCGCCTCCCTCGTCCACGTAGACCAATGGATCGCCATGGGAGTTGAGAACTGCGCTTCGCGGGATGGTGAGCGTGTCGGGAATCACGATGGTGATCTGGCCCTCGGCATAGAGCCGGTGCAGAAACTGACGATGCTTCCCTCCATTGAGCTCCACCAAGGGGTTCGTCAACTCCACCCGCACCTTGGCGCTGCGAGTGGCCTCATTGAGGTTGGGATCGATGAAGTCGAGGACGGCTTGAAACGTCTGTCCGGGAAGCGAAGGGGTGGTGATGCGAATAGATTGGCCGGGGCGAAGCCAGGCTAGATCCTGCTCATAGGCATCGAATCGAAACCACATGGTGCTGAAGTCGGCGATTTCAAATAGACGCTCCCCCTCCTTTACATATTGTCCCGCGTAGACTTCCCGCGACACGACCGTTCCCGACATCGGGGCGAGAATCTCGATTAAGTGTTCGCCGGGCTCGCTCCTGCCCAGGGATTCGATTTGTTTCCCGCTCAGTCCCATCAGGAGGAGTCGCTGCTCGGCGGCCTGACGCATCTGGTCATTCTCTCCGCTGAGGAGTTTGGAGGCAGCGGCGGGAGGATGAAGCATCACTTGATATTCGCGGACCAAGTTGAGAAGCATCGGGCTATGAAAAAGGGCCAGCGGTTCTCCCTCCGTAACTTCCTGGCCCAGGTAGTTGATGAAGAGTTTCTCGATCCGGCCGTCGACATAGGCTGAGAGACGGCGATGTTTGACATCGTTGTCATCGATGATTCCGGCAACGCGCAAGGTGCGTTTTATGGACTGCCGCGTTACTGGCGAGGTTTCGACGTGCAGCACGGTGATGCTGTTGGAGCTGAGCATCACGAGCGATGGGTCGATGCGGACCCCTGGCTCTCCTTCGTAGACCGGAGCCAGATCCATCCCACAAATCGTGCACTTGCCGGGTTCATTCGATTGGATCCAGGGGTGCATGGGGCTCTGATAGCGGAGGATCTTTCGACCGCTCTTCGAAGCTGGAACCGGTTTAGAGCTAGCCTGGTGGTGGATCGCGGCAAACCACCCTCCGGTGGCAGCGCCGACGATCAGCAGGGCAGTCAGAATCCAAGAGTTAGGTTTCATGGAGTTAGTTGGATTTTGCAGGCGAAGCCGGGAGTTTGGGACGGAGATTCTGAAGAGACTCGAGATCTTCGAGTCCGCAGCAAAGCAGGAGTTCGGACATCATCTGGTATTGTTCCGCGATCGCACGAGCTTGCATCAAACGGGCTTCTAGCAGCATGCGGCGTGCTTCCATCAGATCGGTGAACATCCCGCGATTGTGGATCCAGCCTACTGAGGCGACCTGGAGGGCTTGCTCACTGCGGGGCAGGATCTCATTGGCGTAGGTCAGGGCCTCTCGACGCGCGGCATCCATTCGCACGGTGAGCAGGTGTACCTCTTGGCGGACCGCGAGTTCATAATCGGCAACATCGAAGCGGGCGGCTTCCGCGGTCGCCTGCTCGCGATGGAGATCGCTCCGATAGCCCTTCCGGTTGAACCAGGGAAGATTGAGCCCTAGGGTGAGCATGCCTTGGCGAAGGCCGGCATCGCCGCTGTAATTCCTCCCCTCGACTCCAATCGTGAAATCAGGCAGTCGCTGTTTTCGGATGTATTCGACCCGTGCCTCCGCCATCCGCGCTTCTTGGTTCATTCGGTTGAGCCGGGGTTCGTGGCGGAGTGCGAGGTCGGACAAGGCCTCGGAGTAGGGAATGGCCTCGGCGAGTGCGGGGAGGTCGAAGCGCGGCACCGGTGCCTCGAGGGGGAGATTGCGAAGCCTATTGAGGGTGAAATTTTCGTGTTCACGTTCCGCTTCCCGGGTTTTTAAATCCTGCGCGCGCTTTGCGGCTTCGTTTTGAAGTCTCAGGATCTCGATCTGCGATCCTGTGCCGGCGGCATAGCGCTTCTCGGCGTTGGAGACCCAAACTTCGAGCTGAGCCACATCTTGCAGGCCAAGCTGCACGGTGGCTTCGGCGAGAGCGGCGCGAAGCATCGTTTGGGCAATCTCCCGACGCAGAGTGACGAAGGCATATTCCGCGTTGGCGCGGTCGAGGTCCAGTGAACGAGTCGCCACCTGCTGGGCGGCGCGGGCTTTGCCGAATAGGGGCAGCTTCTGCTCGATCCCGTAGAGGAGGTTTCCTTCCTCGCCGAGCTTGGGTCCTCGAGGGGTCGCGGCTCCACCGCCGAACTTCGCCATAGGATCCTCCCAAACCCTCACCGCATCGACCCCGAAGCCGCCCGCTTGCACTCGAGACGCCATGGCACGGAGGCCAACGTTGTGAGTGCGCGCCTGCTCGGCGTATGAGCTGATGAGGTCTGAGGTGAGCGTCATTCGCTCAGCGCTCGTCATGAGACCAACAAAAAATACCTGCGCAGTGACGAAAATTAAAGCGTATCGAGCCATTGAAACCATAAACCTAGAGGGGAAGACCGAGAACTACAGCGTTTCTTTGCCTAGGCTAAACTTATGCCCAAGCATGCCACGAACTGTTTGAGGGGAGAATCAGATCCGACGGACGCAGTGCCTCAAGAATAGCGGGATCGAGGGGGGCGGAGGGTTGCAGGAGGGCGACGCAGGAAGAGAGGTGAATTGGGGGGCTTGTCCCGCGAGGCCGTGCAAGGCGCAAGGCAGGATAAGAACGGTCCAATCAGAAGTTAGACCAGCGGAGGGGACGGCGGGAGGCTGGGAACGAGTCGGAGCGACCGGCTGCAGGGCGCAGCAGGCCGGTCGCTGACCGGACCCAGAAGAAGAACATGTGCAGGCCAGCTGGGTTGATGAATCGCCAGAGCTACTGGCAGCTTCAACCCGGGGGACTGAAGATCCGAACTCTCCGATGAGCATAAGGCTCAGGAGGAGTAACACGAACCGTCGGATGACACCCCGGAGGCTCATAGGAAAAACCGACTACTTCTTGGTCTTGGAGCCGTCGGCGATCTTCTTCATGTAGCCGGCCGTGTCCTTCTTGAAGTCTTTCACGCAGTTTTTGCAGCAGAGTTTGACCTCCTGGCCATCCTGGATAAAGACGTGGGATTTCATAGCTGGATCGCTGTCCAGCTTTTCGCCGGAGACCACGCAGGTGGTGAGCGGATAAGGTTTGGCCTTGGCCTCCTTCTTTTCAGCGGCCCCGAGGGTCAGGGCGGAAGCAACCAGGCTGAGGGTGAGAGTGAGTGTTGTTACGATGCTTGAGGTTTTCATAGAGTTATTGTCGGCAAATCGAACTACTCATTAAACTCCATCGCAAATCAAATCCCTCAGAAAATCTAACGATCTGGATTCCTGTGGGAACGGCAACCTTTTCCCTCCTCCTTCTGAGAGGAACCTTAGGGCTTGGTGAAAAGATGGACGAATAGGGGGATCCGGGTCTACCGTCCAACTCGACAAGAATCTCTATGACTCGCCAGCAAGTATTGGATTTGTACTTTATGGATGCCCGTGCCCGGCTGATCGATATCGCGGCTTTTCTCGATCGGGTGGATCGAGCCCCAGGGGAGGCCGACTTTCGACTCGAGGCCTACCAACAGGCTCTGAAGGAGTTGGGATCTGGGGAGCCCGATCGCGCGAGGAAAATCCTCCTGGCCTTTAGCGACCCGACAACCGATCCGATTCCCGCTGCTCAGGGTA
>JAYTTC010000357.1:0-6011 GCA_043745255.1 Verrucomicrobiales bacterium | reverse complement strand
GCCGAGAGGGGAGCAGATCGAACGACCTGAAGCCAGTCATTTCGCTCCATCTCGTTATCTCGAGGCGGCTTCAAGCCAAGCATGTCGATAGCCCTGCTGCAGGTCCCTCAAGCCGAAGGATTCAAAGCAATGAGCCAGCCGTACCGTCCCACCGGCTGATAGCCGCGCAGCAGTTCTCATTCTAGATTGGAGGACAGTGAATTCGGACGGTTCTCGGCTGCAAATCGTGACTATGGATTACAAAACGAGAATCACCGAGGGCCAAAGGCCCATTCCATCCCAGCCTTGGGCAACGCCCAAGGAGCAGCGTCCATCTACACCCTAGAAGGCTGAAGGCCCGATCCATCGGTGCGGGGGATAGGGCGGGCTTTCAGCCCTCAGGGTGTTTCTGTTTCGATACCTGGGGCGTTGCCCACAGGCTGAGATGGGGCGCACCGTTGGCGCTGGAGTCCGACGGGCCAAAGGCCATCTCGCGACTCCGCAGATCAAAATAATATTGCTGATAATCGCGGACCCTTAGTAGACCTTCCGCAGGTTGGAAGGCAGGATATTCAGCTCATCGCGATATTTCGCCACCGTGCGACGGGCAATGATGATCTGTCGAACCTCGAGCATCTTAACTACCTCTTGATCGGAGAGGGGCTTCGCCCGATCCTCATTGGAGAAGATTTCCGAAATGATGTCCTTCACGCTGGTGTTGGACATGGTTCCCCCGGTGGACGTCTGGATGCCAGAGGTGAAGAAATACTTCATCTCGAAGATTCCTTGAGGCGTCTGCATATATTTGCCGGACACGGCGCGGCTCACGGTCGTTTCGTGCACCCCTACCACTTCAGCCACCTGAACCATCGTCATGGGTCGAAGCGCACTGACGCCGATCTCCATAAAGTCGCGCTGGCGACTGACAATCTCCTTGGCAATATTCGTGATGGTCTGCTGGCGTTGATGGATACTCTTAATAAGAAACTTACCCGCCCGGATTTTCTCGCGGATATAATCACGAACCTCTGGCGAGCTCTCCGCTTGCACCATCAGATCTTTATAATAATTACTAATTCGAAGCTGCGGCACCTGTTCGTTGTTGGTGGAGACGATGAACTCCTCACCGACCTTGTTCACGAACACCTCGGGCACGACATACTGATCCACCTCAGGCATGAAAGCCCGCCCCGGACGCGGTTCGAGCCGTCCGATAGCCTGCACCGCATCTTGAATTTCATCCACTGAGCGACCAAGCCCCTTGCCCATCTCGGGAAGCCGCCGCTTCCCTAGAGCCTCCATGAATCGATCCACGATCTGATACTCCAAGGAATCCTTCTGGCCGCTGCGGTCTAGCTGCAGCAAGAGGCATTCGCGAAGATCGCGGGCACCGACACCCGGAGGTTGAAAGGTCTGAATTACTCCCAGAACTTCCTGCACCATCTCTACTGGCTTTTGATGATTCAGCGCGAGTTCCTCCACCAATGACTTCAAGTATCCATACTCATCAATGTTCCCGACGATCAGCTCCGCGATGAGCACCTGCTCCTGGGTCAGGTCGGACAACCGCACCTGCTCCATCAGAGTGTCCTGGAGGGAAACTCCCGAAACCAAAGAGTCGAACATGAACTGACGACGTTCCTCATCCTCCTCGGATGCGCGGTTGGGGACATTCGTCTGGGCGTAAAACTCACGCCACTCGGTATCAAATTGAACCAGTTTCTGCCACTCAGCCTCATTATCGTCCACCGGAGCGGCGGTCGGCTTCTCGGTGGCAGGGTCATACATCACGTCGCGTGGGGGCTCGGCGGGATCGAGCTGCGCGACCTGGTCACCCTCCTCGTCACGCGCTGACTTTTCGTTGACCTCCGACTCACCGGAAACATCCTCTTCAAGAACAGGATTCTGCTGCATCTCCTGTTCCACGAGAGCCTTAAGTTCGAGTGTGGGGGCCTGAAGCAATGCCAGGGAATGCTGGAGCTGGGGTGCCAGCACCTGAGACATTCCCATCCGCATACTCTGGTGTAATCCTAGCGCCATATGATTGGATTATCGGCTGGGACAACGACAACTCAAGAGACATTTCGAAAGCTCTCCGAAACGCCCCCAAAACAGGACTTGCCTTGACCCGCGTTGATGCGTAACTTCGCCCCTCTTTTTGAAACGGCAAACGATATGCCGCCCAATCGAATTGGGCAGGCTGGTTCAAATATAGAAATCTATGTCAGTTGCAATCCGCTTGAAGCGCATCGGGTCTCGTAACGATCCCGTGCTCCGAATTGTAGTCGCCGACAATCGCAGTCCTCGCGACGGCAAGTGCATCGAGGAGGTCGGAGTATACGATCCCAAGAAGTCCGCCGAGATCAACTTCAGCCTCAAGCTGGACCGTGTGAACTACTGGCTTAGCAAAGGTGCCCGCCCCTCGGACACCGTAGCGAGCTTTATCAAACGCTCCCCGAAACCGGTAGCCTGATAGTCATCTCTTTCCCGGGCATGCAGAGCTTCCTCGAATACGTCGTGAAGGCCTTGGTGCGTCATCCGGAGCAGGTCACCGTAGTTCCCGTGGAACGTCATGGGTCTACGGTCTATGAACTGCGATTGGAGGCCGAGGATGTAGGCCGAGTCGTTGGCCGCAGCGGCAAGACGATCAACGCGCTTCGATCCCTCTTGCTCGCGGGTAGCCTGCGAAAAGGGATTCGGTGCTCGATGGAGATCATCGAAGAGACACCTCGTAAGGTTTGATTGAGGTTCCATCATGAATTTCCGCCATGCGCATCGATGTCCTAACGCTGTTCCCCGAGATGCTCTCCGGCCCTCTGGATGTGAGCATCGTGCAGCGAGCGCGGTCCGCGGGCCTGCTGGATCTGCGTATCCACAACCTTCGCGAGTGGACGCACGATCGGCACAAGACGGTTGACGATCGACCCTTTGGCGGCGGGCCCGGAATGGTGCTGAAACCTGAGCCCCTCTTTGAGGCGGTCGAGGCCCTTCGGCAGAGTGACACACGGGTCATTTTGTTCTCACCGGCGGGCAGAACGTTTACTCAGCCTGTCGCGCGGGAGCTGGCGGTGGAAAACCACCTTCTGATGATTTGCGGGAGCTACGAGGGCGTAGACGACCGAGTGAGAGAGTCGCTAGTCCGGGATGAATTGAGCATCGGCGACTATGTCTTAACAAATGGCGGTCTTCCCGCCCTGGTAGTGATCGACGCAGTCACGCGACTGCTTCCGGGGGCACTGGGAGACGAAGAGAGTGCGGTGGACGAATCGTTTAGCCACGGGATGCTGGAGTATCCCCACTACACGAGGCCCGCCGAGTTCAGGGGCATGAAGGTGCCAGAGATTTTGCTCTCTGGAAATCATGCCGAGATCGCGAGATGGCGCCTGCAGCAGGGGCGGACTCGCACTGCCAAACAGAGACCGGATTTGTTGAACGAAAACGAAACTATTAACAGGGCCGAGCGGCCTTCCTGAATTATGAATCAAGCGCTACTGGACAAAATTGAATCCGAACAGCTCCGCAAGGACTCCACCCCCTTCAACGTGGGCGACTCCGTCCGGGTACACACCAAGGTCGTGGAAGGCGAAAAGGAACGTATCCAGATCTTCGCCGGAGTGGTACTCGGTCGACGAGGTCACGGCCTGAATGAGACCTTCACCGTCCGCCGCATCAGCTACGGCGAGGGCGTGGAGCGCGTCTTCCCAGTAAACTCCCCGCGAATCGAAAAAATTGAAGTCGAGCGACAGGGACAGGTCCGGCGCGCGAAGCTCACCTACCTGCGCCAGCGAATCGGCCGCGGTGCGACCTTGGTCAAGGAGAAGACAAACGTCGAAGCGAACTCCAAACCTAAGTCGAAGTCCAAGGTCAAGGCCAAGTAGTATCAGGATCTTCAAATCCATTGCCCGTTGTTTCCAACGGGAGCAAGCCCCCTCCTCAACGAGTGGGGCTTTTTCTTGTACTCACCGGGCCGCTTTTTCTCCCAAGGCTATCCTAGTAAACGCAACGACATCGAGTCGGTCGACTAGGTCAGCCCGCAGGAGTCCCCCATCCGGGCGTAAAGCTCCCTCCCCTGCCCTGTTTGAACCCGCAGATCCTCCGACAACTGGACGCGTCCCGGCAGGAAGAGGCAGAGGGTGAGCGAACCACCAAAACGGAAGTAGCCCTTCTCGTCACCTCGCACCACCGCCCTCCCGGCGTTGAAAGTAGACACCGCGCTCCCCACATTTGTCGCTCCCACTTCCAGCATGAGCACTCTCCCCGCTGTAGGAGAGTCGATCACGGTAATCCAACGACGATTCCGTGCCAAAATCCGGATATCCTGTCGCAAAGCAATCGGGTTGACGGAAAAGAGCGGACCCTCGATTCGGCGCACCGCCTTAGGCACACCGGAAACTGGGAAATGATAGCGGTGATAATCCACCGGACAAAGCCGCGAAATGATCATCGTGCCGCGCCGATAGTCAGTGGCGAGTTCGGTATCCTGCAGAAGATCGGTCAGACTGAGGGTCTCCCCTTTCACGAAGATCCCGGAAATCAGCGAAACATCGGCGAAGCCCAAATGGCGTCCGTCCGCTGGGAACACCACCGCTTCAGGTCGAGGATCGATCGAACGGGCGGAGGGTTTCAGGCGACGGTAGAAAAACTCATTGAAGGTCTGGAACGAATCCACCGGATCGAGAAACTCACTGCTATCGAGAGCATAGTTTCGGATGAATGGAGCGACCCTTTGACGACTGGCGGGGGAGTCCATTCGCCACCCATACCAGCGCGAGAATGCGGATCGCTTAACCAAAGCATGGAGCGCGATGCGACCTAACGGGCTCTCATAGACCCAACGCAACCAGCGCTCGCCATAAATCTGCTCGGTCTCCACCCGCTGGGAATAGCGATTGAAGTAATATAACGGAAGCGCGCTCACTCGGTGATCTAGAAAGCCGGGAGGCCTCACCTCTTCGGAGAGGCCGTTGCAGGTAGATCTCTATTGGGCGACGGACCGGAAAACTGCGAGATCACCGCCTGATGATTGGTGATCACTCGCTGAAAATCCCGATAGTTCATCGCGAAGCTTTGAAGGCGCTGAGTAAACTCGCGGAGAATTGGTTCGCGGATCACGTATTCCTTGCGCGCTATTTTCGCTTGCTCAAGACGCCCTGCAAGCTCCACACGCAGGACAGAGTTCTCACGGTAAGCGAACAAAGCCACCCCGCTGGCCAGCAGGATCATCGCGGAAGCCGCAACGCAGTAGAGCGTCTGAAGCAGGCGCAGCTGAGCCGCTAGGCCGCTCGAAAACATCGCGGTTTCTGACGCAGCTTGTGTAGGAACTGTATCCATTTTGAGGGGTGTGAATCAACGCCCACCAGGTCGACTTCCGCTCACCGCGGGGGAAGGTGTAGGCGGCTTGGAACCGTGCACGTCAAACTGTTGCAGTAACGGCAATAGAGCAGGGTTGGTCTGGCTGTACACGAGACAGTCTTCAGTCAGACCTCGAACCGCGTACTGGAGGAGCTCAACCATCGCGAGCTCACCCCGTAATCCCTGCAACTGCCGCATCATGAAGAAAAATCGTACCTCCTGACCGAATGCGATCACGGCCATCAGGCACAACAGCGCTGTAAGGAACACCGGCAACCAGTTGGTTTTCATCGTCGAGACCACACTAAACGTCTCGATCCGATCAAATCCAAACCTAAAATTCGGAAATGACGGAAGCTAGCAGCCTGTCGGACTTTTCCCCACCGGAGGAGAGTCCGGCTGTGGAGCTCGTTTGTGCTGAGCTATTACTTAGGAATCGCCGCGACAGGCTGCTAGATAATTTCCTGCGGAAAAAGAGCTGATCCGCTGATGGCTTCCTTGAAGATAGAGTGGGGATGGGCCGATACGGCCCACACTACAGAATTGCAGCCCGTCTTCTGTAGTGTCGTCCGTATCGGACGATTCGGCCGGGGGATGGGCCGATACGGCCCACACTACAGAACTGCAGCCCGTCTTCTGTAGTGTCGTCCGTATCGGACGATTCGGCCGGGGGATGGGCC
>JAYTTC010000356.1:0-6018 GCA_043745255.1 Verrucomicrobiales bacterium | reverse complement strand
GCCGATACGGCCCACGCTACAGAACTACAGCTGGCGCACCCTCGCATGGTTTCCATCTTCTGTAGTGTCGTTCGTATCGGACGATCCGGGGCGGGGATGGGCCGATACGGCCCACGCTACAGAACTACAGCTGGCGTACCCTCGCACGGTTTCCCTCTTCTGTAGTGTCGTCCGTATCGGACGATTCGGGCGGGGATGGGCCGATACGGCCCACGCTACAGAAAAAGGGAGGCGCAGCGGACAAATCAGCGCTTTCGCCACTCGGTCTTTGGAGGTTCCGGCAAACCCTGGGCGCGATAGGCGGTACGGAAGTGAAGCTTGGCGACCTTGCCTAGGTTTTCCGTCCCGTGCTTCCGGATGAACTCCTTCGCAGCCGCATCCACTGCGGCTGAGGCACCCTTGGGCAATTTCTGAGTGAATTGCTTTTCGAGCTTTGCGAGTCGGCTAACAAATTCGTTTCGAGCCAAAATGGAGGCTGCAGCGACCGCGAGATCGGATTCCGCTTTGTGCCGCTGAACGAGCTCGATCTCGCGACCCAGGCTCATCAGCGATTTCGCCACCACGTCCTTGTTCGCGGCAAACTGATCGCTGATCGCCCTTACCGGCAGCGGATTCATCTGATGTCGCTGGAGCATGAGATTCTCGATCACTCTCGCATGTCCCCAGGCCAGAATCGCGTTCACGCTCCGCAATTTCACGTAGAGTCGGTTGTAGGCTTCGTTTCCGATCGGCACCACGCTGGAAATACAGCCGGACGTCTCGCGAATCACCTCAGCAAGCTCAGCGATTCGTTTGTCGCTGCTGATCGCTTTGGAGTCCCGCACCCCCGCCTCCTGGAGCACTTTGACGATCGACTCGTTCACATAGACACCGGCCACGCACATCGGTCCGAAAAAATCGCCCTTCCCCGATTCATCCACGCCCAGGCGCGGGAGGAGCAGCTCAGGATTGAGCACCGCCTCGTAGCCGATCCCCGCCGTCTTGAGGATCTCGGGTTCGAGAACGAATTCCACGAACTCGTGCGTCCCCTTCCCCTGCACGACCAGCTTGCCACTTTCATAAAACACCACGTTCACCTTGTCTTTCTCACCAGCGAAACGGGCATAAGGCACCTCGCGCATGCGCCATCCACGGCTTTCGACCCATGCGTGCAGCGCGTCGGCCTGATCTGGCAACAGCTTGCAAGTATAGGAGGTAAGTGGGGTCATGAAGGATCAGGGAGGCGTGGGAAATGGGCTGAGACGCCGCGTGGGGGGGGACACGATGCGCCTTGTGGGCGGCTCACGCGACCCCGGGGTCTGTCTTGATTCATTGAATCGATCTCCACCATGACGTCGTTGCTGGCGGACACTAGTGAGTTCGACTAGTTTTCGCAACCGTGGCTGCCAAAAAAACAATCTTGATTCGATCGCACATTCGATCCCTCTCGCGCGATTCCGCGATCACGAGCGCATTGCTCCGCTGGTTTCGCACCGCGGCCAGGGATCTGCCCTGGAGGCGAACGCTCGATCCCTACGCCATCTGGGTTTCCGAGATTATGCTCCAGCAAACTCAGGTAAAGACCGTCATCCCCTACTGGGAACGCTGGATGCGGGAGCTACCCGGAGTGCGCGCGTTGGCGTCGTTGGACGTGGATCGATTGCTCAAACTGTGGGAAGGGCTCGGCTACTACACCCGTGCCCGCAATCTGCAAAAAGCCGCGCGACAGATCGTCGATCATTACCAGGGTCAATTTCCAACAACCTACGCGGAGGTTCTCGCATTGCCAGGGGTGGGTCGTTATACAGCGGGGGCCATCTGCAGCCTGGCCTACAATCAGCCAACCGCTCTGCTGGATGGGAATGTGGTCCGAGTATTGACCCGACTCGATGCCGTTTCCGAAGACCCGCGTGAACGTAAGACGAACGAGGGTTTGTGGGAGCGAGCGAAAGCGTTGGTGGGAAAGGCTAACAGTTTATCCGCTTCGCATTCGCCTCAACTCGCAGGCAACTGCTCCGCCTTAAACCAGTCGCTGATGGAGTTGGGAGCGACGATCTGCACTCCGCGTTCTCCCGACTGCGCGCAATGTCCATTGAAGCTTCTGTGCAAGGCTCGAGCACTGGACCGGGTGGAGGATTTTCCTCGGCTGCCGAAACGAGAAAAGCCCACCCCAAGAAGGTTTCACGCCTTCGTAATCGAACAGCGTGGCTCGATCTGGGTGCGACGTCGCCCTGAGGGAATCGTGAATGCGGGATTGTGGGAATTTCCCAACGTGGAGGTGATGGGTGACTCGGCAAAAAAGCCACAAGAGACCTTGATGGAACATCTCGGGCTAGAGCGAGCGACCTTGGATCCCATCGCAACGGTGCGTCATTCGATCACCCGCTATCGGATCGAGCTGAAAGCCTATTATGGAGTGATGAAACCCAGGGAGAAGCTGAAGTCTGGAATTGAAGCGAGCGCCACGATGCAGCAGGTCACCGCTGCGGAAGCGACGGCGCTGGCTTTCACCAGTGCGCACGCGCGGGTGTTAAAAGCGTGGATAGGGAGGAGAGAAGGGCAACGATGAGGAATCCGTGTTCAGTTCTCACCCCGCCCCAATCGCCACTAATTTCCTCTTTGACCCCCGCCTTCTCCCTTTCTAGGTTCGACTCGTGTCCGAAGGAACCTCAGTGGGTCTAGATACCGACCTGCAACCCCGAACCCCCCGGGGTCTCCCTACCTCGTACACGGGGTGGATCGGAAGTCGGCTCATGGGGTTTCTCTCCACGTTTCAGGGAATCGCGGCCTTTGGGCTGATCACACTGAGCGTGATCCTCACCAAGCGACGCACTGCCTCGAACGTCATCCATCCACTCATCTGGCAGCAGGTCGTGCGATGCGGAGTTTCGTTGCTTCCCATGCTTTGCTTCCTGGCCCTCGCAATGGGGTTGGTGATCATCGGCCAGACCGTTTCGCTCACCACCCGCGTGGGGGCTCAACAGTTTCTGGGCACCGTCATGGTCAGCGTGGTGGTACGCGAGCTCGGTCCGCTGCTGGTCGCACTGGTGGTGCTCACCCGCGCCGGGACCGCGAATGTCATCGAGCTCGGCACTGCCCGCGCCTCGCGCGAAGTGGAGGCACTCGAGGCGCTCGGCATCGACCCTATTCACTATCTTGTGGTTCCCCGGGTCATCGGCATGGCGATCGGTGTCTTCTGCCTGACGGTCTACGTGGTGGTGATCGCGCTCTTCAGCGGCTATTTGTGGGCCTTCTTTCAGGAGGTCTCCATTCTTCCCTCGGAGTATTTCAGTCAACTGGCTACCGCACTTCACCCGCTCGACTTCCTGTCGCTGGGGTTAAAATCGGCCGGACTGGGTGTAGTGATTGCAGTCGTCACCTGCTATCACGGTCTCGCGCGACCGCTCCGCGTGGACGACATCGCGGGTGCCACCATCAACGCCATCACCGAGTGCGTCATTCTCTGCGTGCTCTGCGACGCGCTTTTCCTCCTCCTCTTCCTGCTCCTTTGATCTGTTTTTCGAAATGATCACTCTCAACTCTACCCCTCCCCCGACAGCCCTGGAGTTGATGGGCGTCGACGTCCAGTCCTCGCACTCCTCGAAGGGATTGGCAGTCGAAGGGGTGAACTGGACGGTTCGTGCGGGAGAGTTTTGGGTGGTAGGCGGATTACTCCGGAGCGGCAAAACCGATTTTGCCCTGACCGCCGCCGGCGCGCTTCCTCCGGTGAGGGGGAGCCTCCGCCTTTTTGGAAACTCAATGGACCAAGGCTTCACGGAGGAGGAGATCCACGAGCGCCTTCGCATTGGAATCGTGCATGACGGCGGACTGCTCCTCCGCCATCTGACAGTTGCCGAAAATATAGCCCTCCCCCTGCGCTACCATCACAACTCGACCGCGGAAGATGTGGCAAGTCGTGTGGATGCGTGGGTAAACGCGATGGACCTGACGAGCCAGGCCAATGCGCGCAGCGGCAGGGTGAGCCGGAATTGGGCGCAACGTGCCGGCCTGGCTCGTGCCTGCATTTTGTCGCCGGAGGTGCTCGTGCTCGACAATCCGCTGACTGGACTGGACCCCCATCAGGCGCATTGGTGGCTCACGATGATCGCTTCTCTCGCCGCGGGACATCGTTTGATGACCTATCATGCGCTGACGCTGATCGTGACCTGCGATGATTTTCGCCCGTGGGTGGCCCCCGGTCGCAAGTTTGCCGCGCTTCGAAATCAACGATTCGAAGTTCTGCCCGACGATCAGAACTCCAACCAACTTGCCCAGGCCCTGCTGGACAGCGCGGCATGACTGCCTCGCTGTCCCAAGGCCGCCACTGATTCCATCGCTCATCACGCCCCATGCCACTGCAAGATCTAACCCCTCAGCTGCGCACCCGACTCAGCCGCGTCGAGCGGATTGTCGGCGTGTTCATCTTCGTCGCCACTCTGGTCATGATCGGGGGGCTTGGATTTTACCTCTATCAAACGGCTAAGAGTCGCGGGTGGTTCCTGCTGAAGGCTCCCTACTACATCTATCTTCGAAGCGGCAATGGTCTGAAAGCTGGCGACCCAGTTCTGATGATGGGATTTCCCGTCGGGAAGATCACCAAGGTGGAAGCAATGCCTCCGCTGACACCGCAGGATGTGGTCGTTGAGTTCGTGGTACTCGGAGAGAAAAATGTCGGCTATGTCTGGACCGATTCCAAGGTCAACGTGAAGTCGGCGGGTTTGCTGGGCAATCGCTACCTGGAAGTAGTGAAGGGGGACGCCTCCGGCAAGCATGGGAAGGTGGAGGCGACGTATCGCGTGAAGGACGGCAACACCCTCACCGGGATATGGGATCCAGAGAGCAAGACGCACAAGCCGTTTTATAGCACCAACCACTTCGAGCTAAAGGCCAATGAGCCACCGGATCTCTCGAGCCATCTCGATTCCATGGTTCAGGAGGCGAAGGACGCGCTACCTCATATCCTGGCGCTCACCAATCTCCTAACCCGGGTGATGTCCAATACCGCGGAGGCAACCGATAAGCTGAACCGGCTGTTGAACGACGCACAGCCGGTCGTTTCGAATTTAGAGCTCATCACCCGCAACTTGAAAAATCCAGAGGGCTCCCTCGGAGACTGGCTCCTTCCCACCAACCTCCATGCTCAGGTCGACCAGGCGGTGGTGTCAGCGAACCAGGCGATGCTCTCCGCGAATGCCGCGCTGACCAACGCGAACGCGCAGATCAGCGAGGTGGCAGCCAGTCTGGATCAGGCATTGGAGAACTTGGCGGGGATTACCGGCAACCTCCGGCTTCAGGTGGATAGAAATACCAATGTGGTGGGCGGGGTATCGAAGCTTATCATCGATACCGACGATATGGTGCAGGGGCTCAAACGACACTGGCTGCTGCGATCCGCGTTTCGCAACAAGGGCGGGTCCACCAATAGCGCCCCGCTGCGTCCACGGGCGGGTCGCGGGGGACGTTAGGCTGCTGCCGAATTCAGGTCTCTTACGCGATTTCGGCCTCCCGTAGCGTCGTTCGTATCGGACGATCCGGGCGGGGATGGGCCGATACGGCCCACACTATAGAAGAGGCTTCTAACTGACCGCCACGAGGGAGACTTTATCCCCTTTGTGGTTCCGCGCGATTCCCTGGGCGCGGGGGTCGAGACAGGGTTTGCCATCAATGCAGAAAAGATAGTGGTGATGACCGTGTCCTAGAGGGATCTCAACTCGCCAGGCCCCGTCAAATAGCTGCTGCATGGGATGGGATACAGGATCCCAATCGTTGAAATCTCCCATCACCGTGACGTGCTTGGCCTTGGGGTCGGGGCAGAGGAAGGCCACCGGTTTGATGGTGCTTTTGGCAGAGTAGCCGCCCGCTCGGAGCGGACGGTATTTGTTGAGTTCGTGCATCGGAGTGCCTCGTGCGCAATTGAGGCGCAAGTTAACACAAGATGTGCCGAGGGCAAGTCCGGCTCGATGCCCGCATGCAGCCAGCGATACGAAGATGCGCTTTCTTCCACAAACATCGTCCTTCCCTCCCGGAAAGAGGGTTCTC
>JAYTTC010000355.1:0-6022 GCA_043745255.1 Verrucomicrobiales bacterium | reverse complement strand
CAAAATCCGGCAGCCGGATTTTGAACTCTAGCAGGCCGACACCCAAAACACCCTGGAACCCATCGATCGCCCCGGCGGGCACCTTGCGGAACGACCTGCTAAGTGCGACGGCCTGCTAGACGGACTTTTCGAGCTCGCGATGATTCACCTTGCCGGTGCCGAGCTTGGGGATTTCGCGCACCACCAACACCTCGCGTGGCGCGCAGAGATTGGTCAATCCCTTAGCGCGAACCGCCGCGCGGATCTCCTCCAGGGTCACCCTTGCTTCATTCGATACGGCGATGAGTCGTTCCCCTTTGTCTTCATCCGGTCGGCTGATGATCGCCACCTGGCACCGCAGGCCGTATTGAGGAAAAGCACCCGCGAGGGCGTCTTCCACGGCAGTTAAGCTCACCATCTCCCCACTTATTTTCGCGAAACGCTTCAGTCGTCCGCGAAGGGTGACGAAGCCCTCGAGATCGATGCTCGCGATATCGCCGGTATCGTACCAACCCCCCAGCGTCTGGAAGTGCGCGTTCGCGTCCGCATTGAGATACCCCCGCATTACATTCGGTCCCCGCACAAGCAAACGCCCACCCTCAGCCACTCCCTCGACTGGCTCAAGCTTGTGCTCCAGGCCCGGAAGCAGTCGGCCTACCGATCCGAAACTCACCGCAGTCGGCGTGTTGATGCAGAGGCAGGGACTGCATTCGGTCGCGCCATAGCCCTCGAGGATACGCACTCCAAATCGCCGCATCCAAAGGTTCGAAGTGGCTTCCTGAATTTTCTCCGCGCCTGCAAAAAGATATCGAAGGCTGCGGAAATCATAAGCGTTGGCCTTGCGCGCATAGCCGCTCAGGAAGGTGTTTGTGCTGAGCAGCACAGTGCAATCGCGATCGTAGAGGACCGTCGGCACCACGCGATAGTGCAACGGTGAGGGGTAGAGGAACGAGTAGATGCCGCGCACTAGCGGCAGCAAGGTGCCGACGGTCAGGCCAAAACTGTGGAACAGAGGGAGGCAATTGAAGACCCGATCGCTTTCGGTGAAATCACAAACCGCAAGCATCTGGCGGATGTTGGCCATTAGGTTTCGTTGAGTGAGCTCCACCCCCTTGGGGATGCCTTCGGATCCGCTCGTAAACAGAATGACCGAAGTGCGATCCGGTCCCTGCGGCACTCGAACCACCGAGCGCGGGTTGAGGGAAATCCGGATCAGTGTGAGCCATCGCTGTGAGGTCCGAATCGCTGCGCTAAGATCCTCCAGATAGATTAGCGTGATTCCCGCCTCCTCCAGCGGAGCCATGTTAATCCGCGCTCGTTCAAGAAAAGCACGAGAGGTCACGATCTGCTTCACTCCCGCTAGCTCCGCGCAGGCCTTCATCACCGGGGATCCTGTCGAGAAATTCAGCACCGCAGGAACGCGACCCAGACTCCAGAGGGCGAGGATCACGATCGGAGTGGCGTTTAGGTTGGGCAGCAGGACACCCACACGATCTGGAGTTTTTCCAAGTCGGTTCTCCAATCTCTCCGCAAGCAGGTCCACCCCGGTCAACAAACGCCGGTAGCTCAAGCTCTGGGTGATATCCTGCAGGACCACCTTGCCAGGATTCGCCCGGGCGGTCTCAGCAACTGCTTCAAGCACGTTGCTTGCCCCAAGCTGGCACTCCACATCGAACTGCTGACCTACCATCGCATCGCGAAGCCAGCGCGTGTACTGGCTTCGAGCCTGGGAGGTGGAGAGTGACTCCATTCGCGGGGGTCTTAGCGGATCGCTGAAGTGAACCGAAACTCGCGGAAACCAGGACTTCCGGTCCGGGTTCGGCGAAGTCACCAGCCGATGCGCCCCGCGAATGTAAGCGGTAATCACTTTGGCGGGCGTCTTGTGGAGGAGAAATCCCGTGCCATCGAAGAGTTTCATCAACGACCCGGTCCGGGAGATCCGCCCCTCCGCAAACAAGACCAGCCGACCGTTGGCTAGCAGATGCTCCGCCACCCGTTTCACCGAGTAGGGCGAGTTGGTATCAATCAGGAAGGAACGCCGATTGATCATGATCTTGCGATGTATCCAGCTTGTTTGCGCCGTGACGCTGGACACGACGAACTGCCAGTCGTCCTCAAGACACACTCCAAGGAAGAGCCAGTCGATCCAGGAAACGTGATTGGGCACCAGGAGCACCGGGCCTGGAGTTTTGAGGCTGGCCTCATTGAAGGCCCTAAATCGGAAAAGGAAACGGAACAGCGCTCGAATAGCAGTTTTCATCGGGGTCGCGGTCAACTCAGTGTGGGACTAGACAGTCATCGGTCGCGTTGCGTTAGAGATTCGTTTGAGGGAAAGGCACCCCCACCCATGGAGAAGAGGCTACAGCGCATGCGACATCGCTTTGAAGACGGTTTCAGGAGCCACCGAGCGCATGAGTGCTTCCAACTCCTCGACACTGCCGCGAATGCCTTCACCGTCGTAGCGATAAAACTCCAGATTGCGACCTTTGACTGCCGCATTGGGGATCAGCACGTACGGGCGTCGATAGGGCTCGATGGTCTTGTTGAAGGTGGCGGTTTCGATTACGAACTGATGCGGCACCTTCATGGCGGCCGCCAGATGCATCAACGCGCTGTCGATGCTGAGGAAGGAGTGGCAGGCACCCAGCAACGCGGCCGCCTGCTTCATATTGTGCGACTCTGGAACTAAGAGCCGTGTCGACCCCATCTGGTCCATCAGCCATTGATGATCCGCTTGCTCCTCCGGGCCTCCAAAAAGCAGCACCGTCACCTCGGGGCGAAACGCGAGCAGCCTTTGGATCAGTTCCCGATAATGTTCCAAAGGCCAGCGGCGAAGAGCCAGATTTTTGGTTTTGCCGGATCCGACGTGGAATCCAATGAGCTTCCTGCCCTTCAGTCCTTTCTCTATCAGATAGGACTCGGCCCACTGCAGTTCTGGCGCGCTCAGGAACAGTTCAGTCACGTGATCCTCATGGGTCGGCCGATCCCCAATAAGCTTCAACAAGGCCAGATTCTGATCGACAGAGTGTCGGTCGTAGCTCTGGGCGATCTCCCGATTCACCATCCAACCATCCAACCAGGATCGATTGTCGTAACGATGACTGGCACGTACCCTCGCTCCTAACATTCTTGCAATCGCGCGATAATGAATTTTGCTTTGCGGATAAGTGTTCAGGGTGATGTCGTAGCGCTCTTTCCGCAGCTGCAGCAGGTATAGAAAGGTCCGCCAGGGTCCTTCCTTGAGCATGTGGAAGTGATGGACGTGATTGAGATGAGGATTCGCGCCCAGGATATCGCGCGAGCCCGACCACATCACCAGCACGTCGAGCGTGGCCTCGGGATGGTTGAGACGGAGCTCCCGGATGAGCGGAGTCGCCAGCAGGGTGTCGCCAATGCCGGCCAGCGAAATGACCAAAATCTTCATCAGCTCTGATTCACGAGTGCCATTCCACTACCGCTTCCGATTGTATTCGGATCTCGAATACTTTCCTCGCTCCAGATCTTCGGCTGAAACATTGAGCGCCGCAGTCCACTCCAGAGGCTCCCAGCGGATGCCAAAGAGGGACTCTGCAGTTTGGCAAAAGCTCTTCTCCCAGGTCGATCGAGAGATGTCGGCGGGTTGGCGCTGCAGCGAGCCCTGAATCAGAAGCCCCTGTCGCGATCGTCGCTGGGCTGCTCCCGCGATCTTGTGACCCGCCCAGAGCAAATCAAACTTCTCCGGTCCCGCGAAGCACTGTCCAGGAAGCTCCTTGGCACAGCAGGGAGAAAGCTCCACCGAAACCCCCAACGAGGTAAAGGAATCTCGAATCCATTCGTGCAGCCGCCGATAACTCTCCTCCGCCCGAAATGAATACCATGCGTGGGACGGGGGGAATACCAAACTGTAGGTCCAGTCCGCGTCATGGGGCACCAGCCCGCCTCCGGTGCTGCGTCTGACCAGAGGCCTCAAGGAGGTCATCCCCTCCACGCGGGCGATGGGTTGAGAATATCCGAAGGTCGCCGCCGACTCGCCCCAGGAATAATAGCGGAGTACCGGATGACCGATCGCAGCGATCCCAAGCAGCAGCGCTTCATCCACCGCCATGTTCCATCCCGGTCGACCCGCCTCCGACTCGAGCCGCCGCCAGATCTCCTGGGTGGATGATGGAAAGGGCGATGTCATTTCAACGAGCTGATGCGGTTATTTTGAGGTCGGCTGAGGGACAAAGAGAAC
This sequence comes from Verrucomicrobiales bacterium, assembly GCA_043745255.1. Taxonomy (GTDB): domain Bacteria; phylum Verrucomicrobiota; class Verrucomicrobiia; order Limisphaerales; family UBA11320; genus UBA11320. The sequence continues at coordinate 1,830 of JAYTTC010000355.1, read as the reverse complement.
GAACCTCACACCCGGCGCAATCGGGCTTGCGCGCCCCGCAGCGGCGACGTCCGTGCCAGATCAGCCAATGGCTGAACTGCGTCCAGTCCGAGTGAGGCACCAGTGTCATCAATACCTGCTCGATCTTTTGGGGAGACTCCTGCTGGGTGAGACCGAGTCGATGAGACAGCCTTCCCACATGGGTGTCGACCACCACCCCGACATGGATGTTGAACGCATTGCCAAGCACCACGTTTGCCGTCTTCCGTCCCACTCCGGCGAGCGCGGTGAGCGACTCCATCGTCTGGGGCACATCCCCTCCGTAACGTGAAACGAGCTCACGGCAGGCGGCCTGAATGTTCTTCGCCTTATTGCGATAGAGCCCGATTCGACGAACATCCTGTTCCAGATCGGTCAGAGCGGCATCCGCATAGTCGTGCGCATTTCGATACTTTTCAAACAGCGCCTCCGTCACAATATTCACCTGCTTGTCGGTGCACTGGGCGGACAGGATGGTTGCAACCAGCAGCTCAAGCGGAGTCCGATAGCGGAGCTCGCAATGAGCATGCGGATAAGTCTTCCGGAGCCCTTCGATGATCCGTAGGACTCGATCCGCTTTGGCAGACTGCGATTCACGCGGCACGCGCTTCAGAGTTATTAAAGATCAGGGTTAGGGATTTGACGTAGCTCGATCGGCACGGGCAGAAGGCACTTGAGCCGCGGTCTGCTCGACAAGCCGAACGCGCGCACGATCCAGGTCTTCCAGTTGGCGCACGGTTTTTTTCACCAACACTCTCGCGTTCGGCATCCACTCGTTCTTGAAGGTTGAGGCTCCACCGGCCGAATTGCGCTGACGAAGAAAAAGCCCCAGCACGTCACGATATTGAAGGGCCAACTGAGCAATCGCTTTCGGGGCCCGAAGTTGCAGACCTTCCAGCTGACTCATCTTCTTGTAGAGAAGCGGATCCAATCGACTCGAATCCCAACCCGCAACCACTCTCTGCAAGGTGATCACCGCCGGATCGGTCCGCTGAGTGCTGCTCACGTGGATATCCACAGGGACTTTCAGAATCTCGGTCAATTGATCCAGCGCCACCGAGGCTGGCATTTCGTTTAATTGATTGCGTCCGATGAAATTTGCCACCGTCACGCTCCACCATTTGTCCACATCCACAAGACGCTTGAACCGCGGGGCGAACGCTTCGAGGAAGGTGATCTGCCAATTCAAATGATCGGGCAGATGCTGGAGCATCCAAGCCAGTCGCTGCGATCCGTCGTCGAGTCGCGTGAGTTCGGCGACGAAGAGCTGAGCGCAAAGCCGATAGTGTTCGAATTGGGAGGGATTGGGATTGGCGATCGGCCAATTCAACTCATCCAGCGAGAGGGCCGCCAGGGAGCGGAGATGCTCTCGAAGCGCGGGCAGGGCCGCGTCGTTCCGTCGCGTCTCGCTGCGCTGCGAAAAGGGGTCCACCACCAACTCTCCGATGCCGCGCGCCTCCAGTCCTGCGGCGAGCCCCGTCCCCAACCATTTGGGAAGCTCGGCGGTGATCTCAGGCGCCCTCCGATTCGCCATCTCCAAGAGCGTTAACTCCACCATCGTGCTGACGAACCGCCGCTTGCTGATCTGTTCTGGCATCGACACTCGGTAGGTCCATCCCATCGCCGAAGGCTGCGCCTCCACGTGCACCCACTCCTCGTCGGAGCCCACCGGCTTGGGCTGGAGTCGCAGATAGATTTTATCGCGCCAATGGTCCGCAAGCTTCAGCTCTCGCAAGACGGCCTGCTTCACGCGCTCACAGGACACCACCGCAGTGTTCGGCTCAAGCTGGACATAATCGAGGCCGCCGCTTG
>JAYTTC010000354.1:0-1656 GCA_043745255.1 Verrucomicrobiales bacterium | reverse complement strand
TCCCGTGTTCACCGACAGCTATCTCCTAGGTGAGGTGGTGCGACGCGCTGCCGAGGAAGTGGGAGATCGGGTTTTATTTGCGCCGCTTCAGTGGTTGGGGAATTCCGACCACCATCTGGACTATCACGGCACGCTGTCCGCCGCGCCACGCCTCTATCTGGATCTGCTGGTTGGGCTGGCAGAGAACTTCATCAAACATGGGTTTCGTCGATTGGTATTCCTCAACGGACACGGAGGAAATGATGTTCCGGGGCGGCAGGCAGTGTTTGAACTGCGACAGCATCATCGAGAGCGAAATGATTTATTGCTCCTATTTGGCACCTACTGGAACCTTGGAGTGAAATCTGAAGGGTCAGTCGAGGGCTTTACTCAACAACAGATGGGACACGCCTGCGAGTGGGAGACGTCGATGATGCTTCAAATCGCGCCCAACCTGGTCGGTGACTTCCAGAGTCTGGAGCCGATTGCCTTCGGGAACTCATTCGAGCCCGGGATTCGTGGCTGGGTCACTCAGGATCGAAGCGGACCGGGACACATCGGTTCTCCGCATCTGGCCACTCCCGAGAAAGGGACGCTGCTCTTGAAGCGGTTTTCTGCGGATGCGGTATCGCTGCTGGAGCGAGTGATCGCATGGGATGGTCAATCCTGGGAGGGCTGAGGGCGGGCGAAGTCTGGGGGTTGAGATCATGCCGAACGAGGTGCGAGTGAGATCGGGAGCCTGGCGATGGTGGGTGTGTGGCCTCTTGCTGTGCGCCTCGACCATCAATTACATGGATCGACAGACTCTCGCAAACGCCGCGACTCGGATCACGCGCGAGTTTCATCTGACTCAGCAGGAGTACGGAAATCTAGAATGGGCGTTCGGTTGGGCCTTTGCCGTGGGCTCGCTCGGATTCGGATTCCTGGTTGATCGGGTTTCAGTTCGCTGGGTCTACCCGATCGTGCTCCTGTTGTGGTCGAGTGTCGGGTTCGCCACCGGATGGGTCCAAAGCTATCACGGTCTGTTCCTCTGCCGCGCATTCCTTGGCCTATTTGAGGCGGGTCACTGGCCTTGCGCCATCAAAACGACGCAGCGTTTGTTAGAATCGAAGGATCGATCGATGGGAAACAGTGTCTTGCAGAGTGGAACTTCGATCGGCGCGATTGTGACTCCGCTCCTGATGCGCTGGCTGCTAACCGACGAGCTGGGGAGTTGGCGCTTAGCGTTCCAGGCCGTGGGGGCCGTCGGAGTTCTCTGGATCGCTGCCTGGTTCGCAATGATTCGGTCTCACGATCTTCCAGTGTCCGGAGCAGCTCCTGGAGAACTCGCCTCCGCAAGGCCACAATCCCGACCCTTGATGGAGGTTTTGTTGAGCCGTCGGATGCTCGCGATACTGATCACCATCGCGCTGATCAACACCTGCTGGCAAACCCTGCGCGCATGGCTGCCCAAGTTTCTTCAGGAGGGACGTGGCTATTCAGAGGCAACTGCTCTGAACTTCAATTCCCTATTTTATGTGGCCACGGATATTGGCTGCCTCGGTGCCGGAGCGTTGACCGTGTGGCTGGTGCGACGGAGTTGGAGCGTGCATCGATCTCGAATGGCGATCTTTACAGGGTGCGCGATGCTGACTCTGTTAGCAGTCATTCTAAGATTCCTCCCGGCGGGACATGCCC
>JAYTTC010000353.1:0-6044 GCA_043745255.1 Verrucomicrobiales bacterium | reverse complement strand
CCAAAAACCTCAGCAACTTCACCTGGATGCTCTGATCGATCTCGCCGATTTCGTCTAAGAAGACCGTTCCACCCTGGGCTTGTTCAAAACGACCTACCCGACGCTCATGCGCGCCCGTGAAGGCTCCCTTTTCATGTCCGAAAAGCTCACTTTCCAGCAAAGCAGGAGGCAGAGCGGCGCAGTGGACAACCATGAGGGGCTGCCGGTTTCGCGAGCTGAGCTGGTGAATCGCCTTCGCGATCAGCTCCTTGCCGGTGCCGCTCTCTCCCAGGATCAAGACCGTCGTTTTGCTGGCGGCCACTTGCTGCACGATCTCGAGCACGTCTTTCAGAACAGGGGACTGCCCGATCAGGCTTTCCATCCCGAACTTGGATTGAACCACCTTCCGCAGACTGGTGTTCTCGTGCTCCAGTTCCTGGTGACGCAGGGCCCGCCCAATCCGCATCTCCACTTCTTCAATTTGAAGACGGCCTTTGGGAATGTAGTCATCGGCACCATTTTTCATGGCCTCGACCGCCAAGTCCTCCGACCCATAGGCGGTCATCAAAATGCAGACCGGCGGCTTGGAAAGGGCCTTGGCTCGCGCGATCAGTTTCATTCCGTCTTCATTCGGAAGACGAAAATCTGTCAGCATGATGGCGAAGTGTTCCTTTTCCAGCAGATCCATGGCCGTGGCCGCGTCCTCCGCGATATACACGTCATACTTGTCCTGAAGAGCCGCCCGGAGTCCCTCCCGGGTGGGCTTTTCGTCATCCACAATCAGTAGCATCGGTTTGCTCATGTTGGTGCTCCTAAGAGTCTGGGTGGACGTTCATGGAGTGGAAGAGAGATCCGGAACTGGGTTCCGTTTCCAACACGACTTTCCAACTCAATCCGGCCCCCGTGATCGCTCACAATCCGCTGCACGATCAGCAAACCCAAGCCGCTTCCCTTCTTCTTCGTTGTGTAAAACGGCTCAAAGATCCGGTTCAGCTGATCGGGAGGAATCCCCACGCCGGTATCCTCCACACTAAAACCTACTCCTTCGGTTCCCTCCACCGTTCGAACGGTCAAATGCCCGCCCTTGGTCATCGCTTGAATCGCGTTCTTGATGAGATTCACCAGCACCTGCTTGATCTGGGCTGGATCCAATGGCGTGGCAGGCATCCGGGGTGCAAACTTCTCGGTGATCAAAATCCCGCGATTGGTGATCTCGGGTCGCAGAAGCTCCACCGCTTGCTGCACCACGTCGTTCAACACCGTCATCACTAGCTTAGGCTTCACCGGACGGATCGCTTGCAGGAACTCAGTCACAATGTAGTCCAGACGGGTGATCTCCCCTTTAGCCACTTCCAGATACGTCTCGAGGCGCTGGATGGTCTCAATCGGCGCGGCCTCCATGAAGGAAGTCCGGAGATCCTCCGCCTCTCCCGCTTGGGCTTTCAACCGACGCAGCTCCCGCTCCATCAGCTGAAGGTGGATGCTAAGCGCATTGAGCGGATTGCCAATCTCGTGGGCAACGCTCGCCGCGAGCAAGGTAAGCGCCTGGATCCTCTCGGTCTCGATCGCCTCCGAGGTCTGCTTCCGCGCCTCGGTGACATCGTGAAGAATCAACACCAGTCCACTCCGTCCCGGAGCGGCACCGTCCAATGGGGAAATGTACAGGCTGAGAAATCTAGGTCGCGGATAGCTCACCTCAAGCTCGTGTCGCTGCACTCGTCGGCCTCCCTCCCGATCCATCGCCAGGATCTGGGGCCAATCGAGCTCAGGCAGGAACTGCCGAATGGGATGTCCTTCCGCGCTGTCACGATCAAAGCCCAGCAGGCGTGTGACAGCCTCGTTGAAAAAGACGATTTTTCCCTGAGAATTTACCACCACCACTCCGTCCTCGATGGTATGAAAAAGGGTCTCCAGGAAACTGCGTTCCTGAGCCAAACGCTCCACCACCGATTGGAGCCCCTTCACATCAAGACGCCCGAGCCGGCCGAGCACCTTGTCAAAGAAATTGGATTTCGATGCCGCCATCAAATCCATTTCCTCCGACGAAAGTAGAGAAACGTCGCGATAGTACTAACGATCGTGATGCCGACCGCGATCCGGTATCCATGCCTTGCGTCCAACTCCGGCATCTCCTTAAAATTCATCCCATACCAAGTCCCAACCAACATCAGCGGGGTCGTGATGACGGTGATCAAGGTCAACAGCTTCACCACCTCGCCAGTCTGATTCGAGGACATGTTGAGGTAGACCTGCAAAATGCCAGTGAGTGAATCGGTGTAGTTCAGGGTGAGCTCCCCGATATGAAAGAGCGCGTCGTACACATCCCGATAATAAGGCACCAGATGAGCCCGAATCAGTTTGAACTCTCCTCGTGCAAACCGGGCCAGGACTTCGCGTTGCGGACCGATGATCTGCCTCAAATGCAGCACTTCCTTTTTGATGGCAATGATCCGGTTCAAGGTGGACTGGCTCAGGTGCTGCAAGACCTCCTGCTCCAGCTCAGCGATCTCAAGCGAGAGCTCCTCAAGGGCCGGCTTGTAGTTTTCGACGATCGCATCCAACAACGTGTGAGCCACTCGATCCGGTGCCCGCGCGACATGCTGGGTGCTCTTCAGACACCGCTCCTCGGTCGCCTGGATGCTGCGCAGGGGAACCGAATGGTAGGTAACGAGAAAGTTCTTTCCCAAAAAGAAATTCAGCTCGCTCGTGGCAAAAACCCCATCCTTTCGGCTGTAGTCCACCGCATGGATCACCATGAAGAGATAGGGTGAAAAGAGATCCTCATCCTTGGGCTGATACTCCTCCACTTTCGGAGAAGGACTCACGGAAATACAATCGTCGATCGAGAGAGGATGAAAATGAAACACGCCCTCCAGAAGCAAGCGGGCTTCTTCTACAGTCGGATTCTCCAAATCGACCCAAAGGAACAGATTCGTGTCCGCCAGCAAGGTCGGCATCAGGAACCTTTCAACGTCGCTCAGGTGCAAGCGACCCTGGGTGGTAAAGGCAAATGAGCGGATCATCGGAACGCCCCCCTTTCGGTGCCTCCCTGCCCGCTCCATCCCCAACCAAAAATCGAATCCGTTGCCTGCGTCATGCTCGTACAAAACCGTCTGTCGACCCTCTAGACCGCGACAGACTGGCGCACAGAGTAAGGAGGCTCGGTTTGAAAGCAAACTCTTCGTTTGTTTTTGACACGCGTAATAATCCCCTTATGGTCACGAGCCATCGGCTCTGTGGTATCTGCCGACCCTAAAGCTCTCACTGAAAAGGATGTCAGTGAGGTTTTTTTATCCCCACCTCCCCGGCAAGGCGAACTTCCCTTTGCAGAGCCCACTTCTCTAAGGTTGGGTCATGCAGTCGCTACCAAACACCTCGAACTGTTTCGCTTGTGGGTTGCAAAACCGAGCCGGACTCCAGCTGAGGATGGAAACGGACGGTCGACTCGTTCGAGCCGTATTCGTTCCTCGCCCGGAGCACGCAGGCTTCACACACGCGGTTCATGGCGGGATCACCACCACCGCTCTGGATGAACTAATGGCTTGGGCCATCATCGCGGCGGTACGACGTCCGGCTTACAGCGTGGAGTTTACCGTCCGGTTCACCCGTCCGATCGGGATAGGGGAGACGGTGGTTGTGACCGGGGAAATGGTGAGCAATCGCCGAAACCGATTGTTCGAGACGCGCGGAGAAGTCCGAAATCAAGAGAACGAGCTCTGCGCGAGTGCCACGGGAAAATATCTCGCGCTGAGCGCGGCCGATGCGGCGAAAGCCCTCCAAGACTTCCCTGAAGAGCTACGCGACTACTTCGCTGGCTGAATCTCAATGTTGTTGCGGTGGAGGATCGTTCCGTCCTGGAACTCCAGTTCACTGAGAGCCTGATTGTAATCCAGAATGGCCTGAACCTCCTGCGAGCGGGCTCGGGTAAGATCCTGTTGTTTGCGGAGCACCTCGGAAGGAGCGACCACGCCATTCGCGAGCTTCTTCTGTTCTGCCGACAGCGCTTCCTCCGCCGCTTCTCGAGCGAGCCGACGGACCTTGATTCGGATCAAGGATCCACGGACCGCTCCGACGGCGTCATCGATCCCCACCAGAACCGACTGCTCGGTCTGGGCGAGCTGCAGAAGCACCTGCTCTCGCGCAGCCCGGGCCTTGTGCAAGTTGCCTCGCTCACGCTGCAAGGCAAACGGCACGGAAAGCACCACACCGATGCTGCGGCTCGGCTGGGAATTTCTTCGAATGTCGTGGAACGCTCCTTCAAGCGTCGCGGCATTGAACGGCCCGCCACTGTCGAGACCGTTCCGGGCATAGGTTCCGAACAGGTCCAGTCCCGGGAACATCTGATTCTTCGCTAAACGGAGATCCACTCCGCGCATTTCGGTCTCGAGAAACTTGCGACGGAAGTCCGGACGCAAGGCTAAACCATTCTTCCAACTCTCCTGCAAATCCACATCGCGACCCACCGCAAGAAGCTTCTCAGCCGGTTCAATGCGGGATTCATAGGCTTCCTTGTAGCGATTGGTCATCAAATCCTTCAGCCGATTTTCCACCGTGTTCCGATTCTGGACGGCTTCGATGTAGTTGCCGTATTCGGTCTGCGACTGAGATTCCGCCTGCCTCTCCTCCAAGGGTGCCCGTTTACCCACTTCGACCTCCCGCTTAATGTCACGCGCTAGCTGGGCTGCAAGCTCGTGGGCCGAAAGGCTGATCGTGACCTGCTCCTCGCTGTAGATGAGGTCGTAATAGGCGCGATACACCGCCCGAACCACCGTCATCACCTGGTATTCCAGGTCGAGATTGGAAGCACTCCGGTTCAGTTTTGAGATTTTTAAGATGGCGCGATTTGAATCAATCCAGAGGTTGCGTAACAGCGGTTGGTCTAATTGAAAGACCCCGACGCGCGCCGTGTAATCGTCGAAGGAGGTCACACCGCGATCTCCGAAAGAGTGGGCGAAACTAACGCCGACATTGTAACGCAATCCGGTCGGCGCATAGCCCGAGATCGACTGCTGCACGGAATCGTACTGTGAGGTGGAACCGATCTGATTGACACCGCTTCCGGAATTGAATTGAGACACGCTGCTGGCGTCGGAATGCGAGGCGGTGATCGAAAAAGTGGGGTCATACACGCCGTACGCCGACTGCAAGTCATAGGCAACCCAATCCCGTTGGACTCGCGTGAGGGCGATGCTCAGATTATTCTTCAAGGCCTCGGTGACGGCGGTGTCCGCAGTGATCTTGCGAACCGGGCGTTCAGAAGGCTTAACCTGGGCCCAAGCCAATTGGGTCCAGAAGCAATAGGTCACGGTCGCGACAATCGGACAAAATCTCATTAAGCTTCAAGGTTGCTGGTTTGCTGTGTTCACGTCAACTGACGGGTGAGGGTCGCGGTGGATTCAAAGACGCTGAGACTGGGACGAGCCCGGCGACGGCTCACCGCGCCTGGACTAGGATGGATCTCACTCGAGCCTCGTCGGTCACCGACCATCCGAACTCCGGCGGACGGAGCTCGCGTCCCATGGGCACACGCGGGTTTCGATACTCCATCCGACTCGACACCGCCCCGCTGGCGGAAAGATGAAACTCGGATGCTCCACTGAGTCGACGAATTTTTGCGAAATTCCGATCCGTGATCCCGCCCCCAGGCATCACCCTAATCCTTCGCCCCGCCTTTTTGACGAGCTCGGCAATCAGATCGATCCCTTCCAGAACCGAGTGTTCCTGACCGGAAGTAAGCACTCGATCTATCCCCAGATCGATCAGGTGCTCGAGGGCTTGGAAGGGATCGCGCGCGACGTCGAATGCCCGGTGAAAGGTGAAGGGCAATGGACTCGCCAAGCGCTGGAGCGCGGCGATCCGAACTCGATCGATCGTCCCGTTCGATTTCAAGATTCCAGTCACAATGCCATCGGCTCCCAGCCCCTTGGCCTGACGGACATCGTTCTCCATCACCGCGAACTCATCCTTTGAGTAACAAAAATCGGCTCCTCGCGGACGGATGATCACAAACAAAGGCAGCGTCACCCTCCGACGCACTTCCTCAATCAATCCAGCGCTGGGTGTTG
>JAYTTC010000352.1:0-6054 GCA_043745255.1 Verrucomicrobiales bacterium | reverse complement strand
TTTACCGCGGATTGCGCGGAGGACGCGGAGGGGAGAGGGAACCTGTTCCGAGAATCTACTTCTGTCGGGACATCGCGGCCGCTGAAGTGAGCGGCGCTCTCACGCAGCGACCCATTCAGGCTTTCGGCAAGGATCCAGATCTCACCCACTTTTAATGGCACCCCCGACACCGAGAAAACCTCGGAAGCGATCGATATCACCAAGGCAGGTACCTCCAAGAAGGAGGTTCTAAGTTCGACAGGCTCTAGCTTAAGTGGGCGGGGGTCGAGCCGATCAATAGGATGGGGTTGGGTGGGCGGCCGGAGAGTGAGGGGACTCTGTCTCTTTCCTTTCGAATACGCCATCGGGCCCAGATCTTGAATTGACGATACGCGATGACCGAGCGAATGGCCGCCAGCCCATTAGCACAAAAAACCCTAGACCGGGTGAAGGAACGCCTGGGTGGGTCCAAGGGGACCGGCGTCAACAACCTAATCCAGCTCATTCACGACCTCACCTCGAAGTCCGATTCTCTGTCCGTTCAGCATCTCACCGAAATGGTGAGCCGCGAGCCTGCCATCCTCAACAAGGTCATCACGGTGGCGAACACGCTCGGCTACAACCCTCAGGGTATTCCGATTGACAACATTGATATCGCAATCCAGGTGATCGGTTTCGAGAAGGTCCGCAACCTCGCCGTGTCACTGATGCTGGTGGACAACGCTGAGGGTCAGCTGAATCCGGAAGAAGTCCGCGAGACCGCAGCCCTTGCTCTGAGCAGCGGCTTGGTGGCGCGGGAGCTGGCTCGGAAGCACGGCTGCTTCGATCCCGAGTTGGGATTCGTCTGTGCTATTTTCCGCAACTACGGTCGAATGCTGATGGCGAATTTCCTGGCGGAGGACTATCGCGAGGCTCGATCGCTCGCCGCGAGCCTCGATCAGGACGATGCCTACATCGAAGTGTTTGGCCTCACTCCGGTCGAGCTCAGCTATCATTTGCTGAAAGCCAAGCAGCTTCCCAAGCCGCTCCACGAGGTATTGGAAAAGGTGCCCGCCTATCTGGTCACCACAGCCGCGTTCACTCACGAAGACGATCTGCTCGCCCTCACCGACTTGGCGGTGAAGCTATGCGAACTGGTCGATGCAGAGGATTTGGCACCTGCTGACTTTGCCGCGCGCGCGGAGCGACTCGTTCAGGACGCCATGTCGAGCGGATGGAGCGGCGTTGAGCTCGAGGCATTGCTGAAGAACGTCTCCCAACAGCTGAGTGCGCTTCGTGTAGCGCTAGGTGGGGCTGCGCTTCACTGCCCCCTGCTCCAACGCATCGAGGCGCTCGCCCTAGGAAAACCGCTTCCTCCCCCCCTGACCTCACGACCGAGACCTCCTCGTCCTGCGCCGTCGGCGATCGCCCCTTCAGTGCCACCTGACCGATCGCAAAAGCCTTCTTTGCCGTCCGAATCAGCAAGTCCAGGCACGACGCTCACGCTGGCCAGCTCCCAGGAGCGCCTCGCAAAAGGGATTAACGATCTTGCGGCGCTCTTCAACTCGCGTTCGCCTGATCCCGCCCTGGCATTCGGCATCGCCGAGCGCGTGCTCACCTCGAGCCTGCACCTGCTTCATTGTTTAATCCTGCTCGAAGAGCCGGGCACGCCAACCTTTTATGTTCGCTATGGATCGGGTGCTCTCTTCCAGACGAACCGAAATCTAGGACTCGCCCAGCGCAACGGAAAAGATGTCTTCATGCTCGCTCTCGCCCGAGGTGAAGATGTGCTGATCGAAAACCCGACCGACCCAAAGATTCGTCCCTTCCTTCCTCAGTGGCTGGCAGACGAGGCCAAGGAGCAGCCCATTATTCTTCTTCCAATCAAAGGACCCGCTCGGTGCTTCGGGATCATTTGCGGACTCAGTCGCGATCGGAAAGCCTTCGATCTTGTGGCTCACTCAGCCAAGGAGACGAAAGAAATCCGGAGCTACCTCGCTCGCCTCACCCCCGCCAGCTTCTGAGCTCACTCTCAGAGGAGGGGTAAAGGGACGACACCCCCGGGGGAACACAGCGTAAAATTCCGAGCATCCTGGAAGGATGCCACTCGTCGTATCCCACCCACTTTCAATCCGCCCATCCCGGGTGTGATTAAAAGTGGGTGAGAATGGAGTCTCGCATATTCGAAGAGGTGGGACCGGGATGGGCCGATACGGCCCACGCTACAGAACTACAGTCCATCTTCTGTAGTGTCGTCCGTATCGGACGATCCGGGCGGGGGATGGGCCGATACGGCCCACGCTACAGAACTGCAGCCCTGCTTTGAAACAGTGCAGGCAGAGTTTCAGAGTCCCGGTCTTTTTTGCGTCTCTTGCGCTTTTTCGCGGCTAAACCCGGCCCTGCCGTTTCCGATCCGGGGAGGAGCGTTTACCGCGGAGGACGCGGATGGGAGAGGGAACCTGTTCCGATAACCTACTGCTGTGGGGTCATCGCGGCCGCTGAAGTGGGCGGCGCTCTCACGCAGCTACCCATTCAGGCTTTCGCCAAGGATCCAGGTCTCACCCACTTTTAATTGCAGCCGGAGTCCGACCAGCCAAAGGCCATCCCAACCTTGGGCATCGGCTCAGATTCTCGTCCGCAGTCGTTACGCTCCGGCTCCCTCAAAGACTGGCCGGAGGGCTGCTAGCTCACAAACTCGATTTCGGCGGGACGGGAGAGCAGCCCTCGCTGATGGGCCATCCCTAGAAATCGCCGGATCGACTCCCGCCCCTTTTCGCCGTAGTCGAGAGTCCAGTGGTTCACATACATGCCCACGAATTTATCCGCGAGCTCCACTCCCATGTCACGGGCGTACTGCAGGGCGTGCCGCACGGCTTCAGGCCGATGATCCAAACTGAATTGAATGCTGGCGGTGAGGATATCGGAAATTTCCTTTCGAACCGGTGGCTCAAATCGGCGATGAATTACGTTTCCACCCAACGGCAAGGGGAGTCCGTCCTGTGTGCCCTTCCACCACGCCCCCAAATCGACGCAGACCTGAAGTCCTTCATTCTGATAGGTGAGCTGGCCTTCGTGAATGATCAGCCCCACATCGGCTTTTCCGGAGTTCACCGCTGCAAAAATTTCATCGAAGGGCACGACAATGTATTGAAGTTCGCTGGCAGGCAGCCCGAGCCAGATCTGGAGCGCGAGAAACGCGCTGGTCATCGTCCCGGGCACTGCGATTCGCTGTTTCGCAATCGCCTCGCGGGAAATTACCGACTTCGCCACCAGCATCGGGCCATAGCCATCCCCCATGCTGGCGCCGCTGGGCAAGAGGATGTATTGGTTGCTCAAATAGGCATACGCATGAATGCTGACCGCCGAAATATCCAACTCACCGCGGGTCGCGCGCTCGTTCAGAGTCTGGATGTCTTGCAGGATGTGCTCGAAGCGATACCCGTGCGTCGGGATCAGTTCCTTGGCGAGCCCATAGAACATGAAGGCATCGTCCGGATCGGGGGAGTGCCCCAGGGTCAACGTCGTAGGCGACATGCCGATGAGATAATTAGGTTCGCCCGTCGTTGTCACGGGTTGAATTTGGGGAATATCCCCACCTGAACTCCATGTTAAGAGCGTTTCATCATCCTGGGTTCGCAGCCCCGATTGGCCAGCACATCATGCCCATGGCGAAATTCGCCCAGGTCGCGAGTGCGGTTCAGGCCCTCGCTGGCGTGTGCGTATCCGAATGCGAACCGGCAAGACTCGAAGATCTCAACCGAGTGCACACTCAGGGCTATATCCAAGCGATCCAGACTGGAGAGCCCAAATTTCTCGCAGAATCCCAAAAGTTTCCTTGGAGTCAGGAGCTCTATTCTTCAGTGCTTCTCACGAACGGCGCGGTGATCGCGGCCGCCACCTCCGCGCTACAGGATCGAGTGAGTGCCGCGATCGCCAGCGGTTTCCACCATGCCCACTCGGATCACGGGGAAGGGTTTTGTACCTTCAACGGTCTAGTCGTTGCGGCCGAACGACTCCGTGCCGAGGGTCGAGTCGAGCGCGTTGCCATCCTCGACCTCGATCTTCACTACGGCAACGGCACCGCGGCATTGGCTGAACAGCGTCCGTGGATCCGCGCTCTTTCGATCTACGGCAGCGATTATCAGAACAACCAGGCCTTTCGAGAGGTCAGCGTTCGCCATCATACGGACGGAAACAACCATCGCTCCATCCCCCTACCCGCCCTGTGCAATGGGGATTTGTTGCTTCGACTGCTCTCTCAGTCCCTCCCGTGGCTGGTGGAAGGAGAGCGTCCCGATCTGCTCCTCTTCCAAGCCGGCGCGGATCCATTCCGTGAGGATCCCTATTCCCCTCTCGACCTGGGAATAGACGATCTGATGGAACGGGATCGAACCGTATTTCGATTTGCCCACCACCATCAGATTCCCATCGCATGGGTGCTAGCCGGCGGGTACACACCCGATCTCTCAAAAGTGGTCGCCATCCACCGCAACACCTTCCTCGCTGCCAAGGATCTCTATGCTCTATGAGCCCGCTGTGTGGAGAAACCGATCGCCCGGCGATACTCGGGTAGAGCTCCCCGAGATCCATCGCACGGACGTCTCAAAGGCGATCGCATCGGCGAAACGCGCAGCTTCCTGGTCGAAGCTGAGTCTGCTGGACCGAATCGAGAGCCTCCGAGGCGCGCACCGAGCGCTCAGCGGCGCGCAAGAACTCCTGGCGCGTGGAATCGCATTGGAAACCGGAAAACCCATCAAGGAAGCCCGAGGCGAAGTGGGTGCCGTGATGAGTAAGTTCGAGCTCACTTTCGAGGATGCAGCGCAGCATCTCAGTGATCTCGAGGTTGCTGGGGGCCCACATCCGGCTCGCGTTCGGCGACGTCCGCGAGGCTTGGCGGCGGTGGTGAGCCCGTTCAACTTTCCGCTCCACCTCGGTCACGGCGCAACGCTCGCCCACCTGCTTGCCGGAAATCCAGTTCTCCTCAAGCCCTCCCCCCTCGCCGCCGCCGTGGCCGCAGAGTATGTGGAACGTATGCAGAGCGTGCTCCCCGAGGGAGTGCTCACTCTGGTGCAGGGAGGCGGCACCACCGCTGCTGAGTTGTGCTCCCATCCCGCGGTCCGCTCGATCTGCTTCACCGGATCCGCGGCAGTCGGAAAGGGACTGCTGCGTTCCCTGGCCGATGATTTGGGCAAGGAGGTAGCGCTAGAGCTGGGGGGAAAAAACGCCGTCATCGTTTGCGCCGATGCCGCGATCGAAAGCGCCGCCACTGCAGTGGCCGAAGGCATGTGTCTGACCGCCGGGCAGCGATGCAATGCCACAAGTCGGGTTCTGGTCGATCGACGAATTGCAGCCTCCTTTCTCGAGGTCCTGGTCGAGGCGGTAAAACGGTTTATTCCAGGAGATCCGCTCAACGAATCCACCCGACTCGGCCCTCTCATCAACGCGTCGGCTGTCGAGCGTTACTCGCGTCTTATCCGATCCACCGAGGGTGAGTGGTTATTGCCGGGAGATGTTCTCGCCGTCGCAGACGGGCTGACCGGACACTATGTTCAACCCGCCATTGTGCGGCTCGATCCGGTGCCCCGAGGCCCAGCATCCCTGCTCATGGAGGAGGCCTTTTGTCCGATCCTCGCCGTACAGGAGTTCGGCACCCCCGCCGAGGCGATCGCCTTGAACAACTCAACCCACTACGGACTCAGCTGTTCGATTTTCACACAGGATGAAGCTCTATTCTGGGAGATCGCAGACGAAGTATCTGACGCAAATGTCTACGCTAACTTGCCGACCACGTTTTCTCCCTCAACACTTCCGTTTGGCGGATGGAACGAGTCGGGCAATCGCCGTCCAGGCGGAAGAGGGTTCATCCGCTTCGTGAGCAATGAGCAAGCGATCCAGATCTGCAAAGGCAGCTGGTCGGTTCATTGCTGAAAGGAGTTTGTTCAAGGGTCTTTTGGGGTTCGAGGTGCCCCAGAGGGTGGGGAAACCCTCATCGGTCTTGGAGGCCACGCGACTGCACCAATACACGGAAAGAACGTCCGAGATGTTCCGGGTGGACCAAGGTCTGGAACTGGCGGCGCTGCTGAGAAGTCCATTCAA
>JAYTTC010000351.1:0-6061 GCA_043745255.1 Verrucomicrobiales bacterium | reverse complement strand
GCATTGCTAGAGCCGCACCCTCGCTGAAAAAACAGCGTCCGGCACCGGTAGAAATGAGCGCGCTCAGAGTAGAATTTTGGAAGCAACCAAACAACAAGAAACTGAGGTAATATCTGGGGGGAAGCTCAATCTGTAGGGGGCGCACTTCTCGCCTGATACACGATCTTGTGTTTCTCCCCCCTGAAGCGAATCTAGGCCTGTCGGTCGAGCAGCTGGCCTTTTCTTTCCTCATGCGACATCACCACTCGGACCTCGGTTCCCCCTGCATTTGTCGCGTAAATCCGGGACAGTGAGACGCCCTGTGCTGGCGAACGCTCGACGGATTCATGAGCCGACGGATTCTGGGAGTTCCGTCGCGATGCCGCTTCTCGGATGGCTCGGTAGCCTGAGGCGACAATATTTGCCTGAACCACGCTAAACATGATCTCGAAGGGTTGGAGGCGTGCAACCCGACATGGAGACTAGCTTAGGGCGAGCCAGATTCAGGGTCGCGGATCCAAGCCCCAGGGTTCGTCTGGACGCGAGGCCGCTGCGCTTTCCATGGCCCCTCCCACTTCTCCGCACAATGGCTTGTGGAACGGGCGGATCCAATCCAGGGATTCTGCCTTGCCGCTAGGGGAACGTTTTCTCGGGCAGGTTCCTCAAGCTAGGGGATGGGACTTCCGATGGTATTGAGAAGGGGAGATCGTGAACCAGCTTGGCACAGGATTTGTTCCTCTTTGGGACAACCCGAGGGGTTAACTCTCTTCTGATTCGGTCGATGGATCCCTCGTGTGCTTATGCGAATTCACAGAACTTGTGACATTGCCTCCGTGGATTGGACGCCGGCTTTGGACGGGACGGCGGGGTACTGGTTCTCGAACTTGGTTGGCGAATCCAGCCATTCGGGTCCATGTTTAACAGCGCTCGAAGCATTTTCCTCCTCGTTGAGGCTGAATAGATGACCCAGAAGACTGGCAGTCCCTTTCCAAAAGTGCCCCAGGCCCAGGTTGTGGCGGTTCCCGCCTCGCCTGAGCGACTCACAATTCTGTCCGCAGCCGACCCCGCTGCGCCCTGGCCTGCGCCGGGAAAATATTTTGAAGCCCTGCTGGGTCTGGTTCTGGACACCGTCGTGCGCGTGCATGCTGACGGAACCGTACTCGATTACCGCCCTGCGCAGGAATCCGATCTCACGGTCTCAGTCGACAAGGTGCGAGGTCATCCGCTTCAGGACATCCTGCCTCCGCGCTTGGCCGGGGAGGCTTCAGAGCTGATCCGCGCCGCTCTCTCCACCGGCCGGGTTCATACGATGACCACGGAGATCCCACTGAATTCACTCGTCCGCGAACTCCAGGTCCGGGTGATGCCGGTGGGGGAGGATGAGGTCATCGCGGTGATTCGCGACGTGACGGACCGCCAGCGACTCGAGCAGGAGATTCTCGAGATCAGCCATCGCGAGCAACAGCGCATTGGTCAAGATTTACACGACAGCCTGGGACAACATTTAACGGGAATCAGTTTTCTCAGCAAAGCGCTCCAGGGGAAGCTGACCTCGCGGGGCGTTCCTGAAGCCGCGCAGGCAGGAGAGATCGCCGTCTTGGTCGTCGAAACCCTCGCCCACACACGCAATATCGCGCGCGGCCTCTTTCCGGTCGAACTGGAGACTTCTGGAAGACTTATGCCTGCCCTGGACGAGCTGGTTGCAAATACCGAGAAACTGTTTCGTATCACCTGTCGGTTGGAGTGTGAACCGGGTCTTGAGATCAGCGATGCGCGGATCTCCACCGAGCTGTTTCGTATCACCCAGGAAGCGATCAGCAATGCCATCAAACATGGGCGTGCGAAACGGGTGTCGGTTCGTGTTCAGAGAATGGGAGCGGGTGCCCGGCTGGTCATTCAGGACGATGGATTGGGGATTCCGGCGGACCACAAATCCAATGGACTGGGCCTGCGAATCATGAATTTTCGAGCCAGCCGAATCAGCGGTCACCTTGAGGTGTCGGCGATGGAAATCGGCGGGAGCGCGGTGGTGTGTGACTTTCCGCTCGGGACCTCTGCGACGGGCGTCGTTGCGACAGATCAATAACGGAGAACCAAGTATGCAAAGCAAGAATCCGAATCCGAATCCGCAACCAGTGAACCGGAAACCTAAAACCAAAGTGCTACTGGTGGATGATCATCCGGTGCTTCGGCGAGGTCTGGGCCAGCTCATCAACCAGGAGCCCGACATGATGGTGTGTGGTGAAGCGGAAGATGCACCCCATGCCTTCGATGCCGTGGGCCAACTCGCTCCCGACGTGGTGGTAGTGGATGTTTCCTTGAAAGGAAGCAATGGAATCGAGCTGCTGAAAAATCTCAAGGCGCGTTACCCGGCGCTGCCGGTGTTGGTGCTCTCCATGCACGACGAGTCGCTCTATGCCGAGCGCGCTCTCCGAGCCGGCGGGTTGGGTTACATCATGAAGGACGAGGCCTTCGAGCAGGTGCTCACCGCGATTCGACAGGTGTTAAAGGGGGAGATTTTTCTTAGCGATAAGATGAAAGGCCGCATGCTTCAGCAGGTCGCTTTTGGTCGCGGAAAAACAGTCAGTTCTCCAATCGAGACTCTCACCGACCGCGAGCTGGAAGTGTTCCGTCTCATCGGTCAAGGGCATGGGACCCGACAGATCGCCGACGAGCTGCATCTTAGCGTTCGCACCGTGGAAGCCTATCGGGAGTACATCAAAGAGAAGCTGAATCTGAAGAATGCCACCGAGCTGGTGCAGCACGCCTTCCACTGGGTGCATCATCAAGAGGCGGCTTAGCGTGGGAGTGAGGGAGTCACGGCATTGGGTTTGAGTGGAGCCATGAAAAGAGTCCTGGTCATCGACGATACTCCCGAGATCCTGGAGGTGATCTCGGAATGTCTCACGTACCAGGGCCTCGAGACGGTGATAGCAGGGGATGGAGCGACCGGAATCCGCCTGGCTCAGCAAGAGCCTCCTGACTTGATCATCTGCGATGTGAACATGCCAGGCCTCGACGGCTATACCGTCCTGCTTGCTCTGCGCAAAATTGAGCAAACCGCCACCGTACCTTTTATTTTTCTCACCGGTGTCGCGGACAAGGTGAACGTCCGCCGAGGAATGGAATTGGGGGCGGACGATTACCTTACCAAGCCATTCACGCAAAAAGAGCTGAAGGCTGCGGTCTCCGCGCGGCTGGAAAAACAGGCCGAAGTTCAGCGCCAGACCGATCGCCGCTTGGATGAACTCCGCGGCAGCCTCACTCTGGCGCTCCCGCACGAACTGCGCACCCCTTTGAACGGCATTCTCGGACTGGCTGGGATTCTCATCGAAGACTACGCGAGTTGCTCTCCTGAGGAGGTGCTCGCGACAGCACGGGATATTCATGCGTCAGCCGAGCGGCTTCACTCGCTGATCGAGAACTTCCTGGTGTTCTCCCAGATTCAGCTGCTGATTACCGAGCGGAAATCTTTGATCTGCGGCGAATATCTTCCCATTCCCGGACAAGACGTGGTACCCGAGATCGCCCATTCCATAGCGCGACGGCACAAGCGAGAGGAGGATCTGCAGCTTTCTGTCACCGAGGTGGACTTCGAAATGCCGGGCGAGAATCTCACCAAGATCCTCACCGAAACGCTCGACAATGCGTTCAAATTCTCCACCCCGGGTCAGCCTGTGCTGGTGGAGATTCGCAAAGCGAGCTCCGGGGCGAGCGAGATCGTCATCAAAGATCACGGTCGTGGGATGACCAGCGACCAGATCGCCAAGATCGGTCCTCACACCCAGTTCGAGCGTCAGAAGTATGAGCAGCAGGGGGCTGGATTGGGCCTGATCATCGCCAAGCGGATGACCGAGTTACTCGGAGGAGAGTATCGCATCGTCAGCCAGCCCAATGTGGGCACGGAGATTACCGTTCATTTTCCCAAACGTTCCGCCTCGGAGGATACCCTGCGATTCATGGCCCGTCAGAGCGGGACCGCTCACAAGCCGGAGGAGAACCCGGAGCGCGGCTTCTGAAGTGGGGCTAAAACGGAACGCTGGGGTTACGTGTCAGCCATTCGGCGAGGCCGGGGAGGGGGAAAGAGAGGATTCGCTGCGCTTTCGAGCAGTCAAGCGAAGTGTCTGGAGGTCGCGGCGCACCTTGATATTCCTTCAACGATCCGGGTTGGATCTGTGGATTCAGCTCGGGACAACGGGCGGCCAGAAGCTCTCCGATCTGACATCGCGAGAGACGTTCCCTCCCCGCGACATGATAGATCCCCGGAGATCCGCGCAGTGCGATTTCCCATGCCGCTCGGGCGGTGACCTCTGCGGGGATCGGACTGCGAAACTCATCGGTGAACAGCTTCATCGGGTGACCTCGCCGCCAACCCAATCGCATCTGCTCATTGAATCCACGGTCGGCGGTGGGGGAAACGCCGCCGTTGAGCGATGTGCGGAGCACGAAGTGGCGGGAATTTTCCAGCACCACTCGCTCGGCGGCCGCCTTGGTTTCAGCGTAGACGCTCAAGGGATGTGGAACCGCCTCTTCCGAGTAATTCCCTTCACGCCCGTCAAACACCAGGTCGGTGGAGAAGAAGAGCAGCCGCAGATCCTTGGCTAGGGAACAGAGCCGACGAGTGACTTCAACGTTTTGAAGCCGTGCCAGTGCGGGATCCGCCTCGCAGGCCGGACTCCGGCTGAGGGCGGCGCAATGGAGTATGAGCGAGGGGCGGTCTCTATCGAACGCGGCTGCAACAGCTGGAAAATCGGTCAGATCCAGGGTGTCGCGACTCAGTCCGATCACCTTCCATCCAGGAGCAGCCAAAGGCGCCACGCCCACGGCATAGTTGCCGATTAAGCCGCCGGCCCCGGTAATCCACGCGATACGACTCATGATTTCTTGTGAATCACCATCTCAGAGCTACTTCGTCTTCTTTGGGGATTCGTCAGCGAGGGACTTTTCCAGCCAGAGGATCCACTGAGTGCAGGTTTTACGCTCGGACGCAGGGTCAAAGTAGCAGCCCAACTCCGATAGACGTTTCCGAAGTTGC
Organism: Verrucomicrobiales bacterium; assembly: GCA_043745255.1. Lineage (GTDB taxonomy): Bacteria > Verrucomicrobiota > Verrucomicrobiia > Limisphaerales > UBA11320 > UBA11320. Next base: position 1,047 of record JAYTTC010000351.1, on the reverse strand, counting down.
GGTTCCTTCAGCTTCTCGGCGCGCAGCCCTGCTAATTCCGTGGCGACTCCCCCCAGAGTTCGGGCGGAGGTTTTCTTTCGGTAGTGTGCCACGACACTGGCCGAGTCCGGATCCACCAGAGACCAGTCCTGATGAAAATAAGCCCCGAGAAATTGTTCCAGCTTGGGGTAATTGGCAGTGCTCATAGCTCCGGATAGCCCGTCAGAATTTTCCATCCCTCCTCAAATTTCCTGTCACGCACCAACACCAGGCGAATGCGATAGGCGGCTCGGGGTTTGGTTGAACCACGCGATATGGAAATTCCGACAGGCAGGTCGTTACGATGACTGAAGACCATTCGGTCATCACCGCCTTTGAGCCACGCGTTGATTCGCTTCTTGTTGGCGGCAAGTGCTGAGGAAATAGACTTTTCCGCCACATCACGGTCGGTGAAGGAAGAAGCTGATGAGATCTTGGAATCGCTTTGTAAGCGCTTTTGCAGGTCCTCCGCTGTCTTGCCGACGTGGCGCGAGAGGAGATGTCCTCCCCCCTTTTCGTTTGCTTCTAGGCTTCCCCCCGGAATTTCCGAGCGCTGTGCAGGCGGTGGAGATTTGGAGGTTGATTCCGCTCCATCCGAGGAGCACGGAGTCAACGCGAGGCAAAGCAGGAGCGCCACAGCCCAGAGCCCGGCCGCCCGACGGACTTCGGAGCAGAAACTAGAGATGCAATGCACGGCAAGACAGTTGCGGAACAGGGATGCAAACTCAAGTGTTTCAGCACTGATCGATTAGCGGGGAGACCCGTGGGTGACCCCAATCGGCCCAATGTTGAGACGGTGAAGAAGCAACTGAAGGATACTCACACGGAGCAAGAAGAGATGTAGGATCTGGAGGCCATCACGGGGGCGATGCGCGGTGGTAGAACTCAAGTCGGTAGAGAGGCTGGCACCCGTCCACAGCGAGTAAGTCCTCAGCTCGTCCGGTTTTCCAAGATGGCACGAATGATGATCTGCAAGGCGTATGAATTGGGATCGGAGCAAGAGCAGCAGGACCGATTCGCCGGTCAGAC
>JAYTTC010000350.1:0-6062 GCA_043745255.1 Verrucomicrobiales bacterium | reverse complement strand
CAGCTCTTCTTCTCCGAGATCCCGATCGATTTCTTCATCTTGGACATCATGTTGCCGGATGGAAACGGAATCGATTTTCTATGCGACGTGAGGATGGTGAAACCCAACGCGAGGGTGATCGTGCAGACGGCCACTCCGCTTCCCGAATACAAGAGCAAGGCGGCCGAGTTGGGCACGATTCGATTCCTGGAGAAGCCCATCGATCTGGCGCAACTCGAGCAGGAATTGAGGCGACATCTGACCAGTGATCCTGATCCGCGCCCTTGCGCGCTCCCAGCGGAGAGCGGGGGTGTGCAGGCTGTGCTTGAGAGCTTCACCCTGATGGACATCGTCCAGCTTAAGTGTCTCTCGCGTTGCTCTGTGGCCCTTGAATTTACGCGTCCCAGTGGTGAACGAGGACTGATCTATTTTAAGTCCGGTGAAATCGTGCACGCGGAGACCTCAGAAATAACCGGCATCCTGGCTTTCGCGAGCATCCTGGGTTGGAAGCACGGGAGAGTTTGCGAATTGAAGTCAGCGCCTCCTCCGATTGAGGAGACCATTGACCTCAGCTGGCAGATGCTCCTCATGGAGGCCAGTCAGGCGATCGATGAGGGACGGACAATCGATCCCGGCTCCCAGACTCGGACCGCAGCCTGAGTCTCGAAATGTCAGGTCACGGACGCCGCTGCGGGCTGGGTTAAACTCTTTCGATTGGCGTTGTTCGCCCGCCCTCTCTCCCTCATTTCCAATCGCGCTCAGAGCGTGGATACTCGCACTGACCCTCTACTCTATTTGCGGATCTCGACGGGGATGTGCTAGGACACGATTCGTTCAAGGGAATGGGAGTGGATTTGGGCGATGTCGCAGCTTAAGCCCTTGCCCCAAACTTCCGACGATGTTATTAGATTTGTAATAACGTTGGGATTTCATATGACGCTCGAATTGAAACTCAGGAAAGTCGGAAACTCTCTGGGCACCGTTTTCTCCAAAGAGGCCTTGGCCCGCTTCAACGCCAAAGAGGGAGACACCTTGTATCTCACCGAAGCGCCCGACGGGTTTCGGATTACAGCCCAGGATCCAAATTTCGCCAAGCAAATGGAGTCTGCCGAGAAGATCATGCGTCGCTACCGCAACACGCTCCGGGAACTTGCCAAGTGAAAGAAGCCGGTCGTGGATCTCAAAGCCTTTGGTCTTTGCGGTCCACGACCGGCTTCTTTCGGACTATGGCGGAAGCCCAGGAGTCCGAGATGAGGGGATGCTGGAGTCAGCTTTAGGAAAACCCCAAAATCTCTTTGCCTACGAAAGTCCAACGCTTTTTCAAATGGCAGCAAGTTACGCCGTCTGGTTAGCAAAAAACCTCCAGCGCATTCGCTCATGATCTCGGCATACGACGCCCTCAAAGCCGAACTGGCGCGCATCGAACACCTCGATTTCCTCTTTGGCGAACCTCGAAGACCTCATCGACGCCTGCGTGATGGAGTGTTACTTCCTTGAGCACATGGCGGAGCGGAACCTGCTCTTTCACGACGACGTTGCCACAATCCTCGAAGCATCTCACGCGAAGCCGCGAAGGAGAAAAAGACGATCAGGATGTTCTGCTTTCCAAGACCCTTCGCGCCTCCGCGTGAACCAAAATCAAGAGGACGCCGCCCTATGAGCCACGAAATCACGCCCTTTATCTCGATATTGGGAATTTAGATGCGTCGGCCCTACCGACGCGTGCCGGATGGATTGCCTTATCTGGGAAGGGAGAGGAAGGCCGCTGCGACTTTTCCTCCTTGGCGGCTCGCGACTCCGGAGATCAAAAGGAGAGTTGCTGGGGTGTGATTCAAAGAGGGTGAGAATGGATTCTCGCAGATTCGAAGAGAGGGGACGGGGATGGGCCGATACGGCCCACACTACAGAACTGCAGCTGGCGTTCCCTCGCACGGTTTCCATGTTCTGTAGCGTCGTCCGTATCGGACGATCCGGGCGGGGATGGGCCGATACGGCCCACGCTACAGAACTGCAGCTGGCGTTCCCTCGCACGGTTTCCATCTTTTTTGCGTCTCCTGCGCCTTTTCGCGGCTAAGCCCGGCCCTGCCCGTTTCCCAGCCGGGGAGGAGCTTTTAGCGCGGATTGCGCGGAGGACGCGGAGGGGAGGGGGAACCTGTTCCGAGAACCTATTTCTGCTGAAGTTGGCGGCGCTCTCACGAGACGCCGCTACCCATTCAGGCTTTCGCCTAGGATCCAGATCTTACCCTCTTTTATTAGTACCTGAATTGCCGCCTCCGCGCCGTGATGCATTGACATGGATGAGACTTCTGGTCTGCTTGGCTGATGAAATGGGCTGGCTGTTTTTACAGGCCTGCGATGATGTTGTTCCTGAGCTTTTGCTGTCATGCGACGGCAGCGCTGTCGTGGTCCCGTGGCGAGGGCTTTCAAAGCGCCGAGGTTCATCCAGAGTCCGTGGTCAAGGTCGGGTTTACGTCCCTGCCTCCCAGTAGCACTGGAGTCTGGTTCACGAATGAGTTACGCGGTGACCTCTATCTGACCAATGCGGTCGCCCATAACGGCGCGGGCGTCGCGATCGGTGATGTGGACGGTGATGGCTGGCAAGATATCTATATCTGCAGCTTGGAGGGGCCCAATCGACTTTACCGCAATCGTGGAAACTGGCGATTTGAAGAAATCAATCTGGGCGACGCCGCCTGTGCGGGCCAGATCTCAACCGGGGCCACCTTCGCGGATGTCGACGGGGACGGTGATTTGGATCTTCTAGTGAATGGCATCGCGGTAGGCACGCGGCTTTTCCTGAACGACGGAAAGGGAAACTGGGCGGAAGTGAAGGACTCCGGCTTGTCGCACACCGCTTCGGCGACCTCAATGGCCTTGGCAGACATCGATGGCGACGGCGACCTGGACCTCTATTGCACGCATTTCATCGATGCCATGCATCTCGCTGATCCAACGACCCGTTTTGCCGTGGCAAGGCGCGGGGATCGATGGGAGGTCACAAAAGTGAATGGGGAATCGACTCGCCTGCCGCAGTGGAAGGATCGTTTTGAAGCCCTCCCTGATGGAAAGGTCCGGGAGCTGCCGGAGGTGCATGGCTTGTATCGCAATGAAGGGCACGGTCACTTCACTTCCATCCAGTTTGAGCCCGGCGTTTATATGAATGAGCAGGGCGTGCCTATCCCACCCTATCGGGATTGGGGCTTGGCGGTGATGTTCCGGGATCTCAACGGAGATGGCATCCCAGATCTGTATGTTTGCAATGACAATACTTCGCCGGACCGAATATGGATCAATTCAGGGAAGGGCACGTTTCGTGCGATCGATCCCTTGAAGCTTCGGCATACCAGTCGATCGTCGATGGGGATTGATTTTGGCGATCTGGATCGAGATGGGCACGACGATTTCATCGTCGTGGACATGCTGGCTCGGGAGCACGGCAAGCGGATGACCCAATTGGTGAGAGATCGTCCGAACCCGCTAGACGCGGAGCGAATCGAGGAGCGCCCACAGTATAACCGGAACACATTGTTTTTCGGCAGAGCAGACGGTTTTTTCGTTGAAGCGGCCTTCATGGCGGGGGTGGCGGCAACGGACTGGACCTGGTCGCCAATCTTCATCGATGTGGATCTGGACGGTTACGAGGATCTGTTGGTGACCAATGGATTTGAATTCGATGTGATGGACCAGGATAGCAGTAACGAGATTAAGGATCCGCAGCACCGTCGCACTCAGGCCGAGCTGAAGCGCTCGATGCAGATCCATCCCAAGTCCCGGACTCGGAACGCCGCCTTTCGCAATCGTGGCGACGGAACATTTGCTCCCATGAGTTCTGAGTGGGGATTCGATCAGATGGCAGTTTCCTACGGCATGGCCCAGGGAGATTTGGACAATGATGGGGATCTGGACTTAGTGGTGAACAATCTCAATGAGGTTGTGAGTTTGTATCGTCATGACACGGCCGCCGGTCGGATCGCGGTGCGCCTAAAAGGCCTGCCCAACAATACGCAGGGGGTCGGTGCGCGGATTCAGTTGGTGGGGGGTGCCATGACCCAATCGCAGGAGATGATTTGTGGCGGTAGATATCTCTCCGGTGACCAAGCCATGCGAGTTTTCGCAGCTGACCCAGACTTCAAAACGCCGATGCGACTGGAGGTGCGTTGGCGCAATGGGTCGAAAAGCCTGATTTCGAACGTGATGACGAATCGCATCTACGAGATCAGTGAGCCCGCGTTCTCTGGCCCTGTAACAATCCCTCTTCAGCCTCTGCCGGAGCCAATATTTGCCGACGTGAGTTCCCTCATCAGCCATGTGCATGAGGAGGCGGCTTTTGACGATTGGGCAAAACAAGCCCTATTGCCTCGGCGCCTGAGTCGCCTGGGACCCGGTGTGGGTTGGTTCGATCTCGACGGAGATGGTTGGGAAGATTTGGTTGTGTCTGCGGGTCGCGGCGGACGCCTGGCCGCCTTTCAAAATCAGGGAGGCCAAGGTTTCCGAAAATGGGACAACACGCCGGTTATTCCTGGAGGGCAGGGCGCGGTGCTGGGTTGGTCGGATGGACGAGGGCAGCGTCGCTTGCTGGTGGCGCAGTCCCGCTATGAGTTGGCTGGGGAAGGGGATTCCTTGATCACTTCCTATTCGCCGACGAACCTGGCCAACCCTCAGAGTCTCTCCGCGGGTTTGGTGAACATGGGTCCGCTAGCCACGGCGGACATCGATGGAGATGGAGATCTTGATCTGTTTGTTGGGGGGCGTTTTCGCCCGGGTCACTATCCCGAGCCCGTCTCATCGTTTATCTGGCTCAACCAAGAAACCAAACTTGTCGCGAGCAGTCTATTGAGCGAACCATTCAAAGGCTTAGGGATGGTCAGTGGGGCGACTTTCGTGGACTTCGACGGGGATGGTGCACCGGATCTCGTCCTGGCCATGGATTGGGGTCCAGTGCGTCTTTTCCGCAATCGGAACGGTGTCTTCGAGGACGTGACAGCCCAATGGGGACTTGCCGACCAGACAGGCTGGTGGACGAGTGTGACCGCCGGTGACTTCGACGGAGACGGACGAATGGACCTCGCTTGCGGCAACTGGGGCCGCAACACGGTCTACGAACTTTACCAACCGACGGAGTTTCGCTTGTTCTACGGTGATTGGAATGGCGATGGCGTGGTTCAAATGATTGAATCTTGGCGATCGGGTGAGAATTGGTTTCCGGTCCATGATCGGACGTGGCTCGCGCGGGGTTTCCCGAGCGTGAGTGCACAATTTCCTACGCACCAGGCCTATGGGCAGGCCACCGTTCGCGACCTTCTCGGGTCGAGCTATGAGAAGTCCACCTTCCTCCAGACGCACCAGCTCTCCTCCATGATATTTCTCAATCGCGGCACACGCTTCGAAGCGATCCCGCTCCCGAGGGAGGCTCAGATCTCACCCGTCTTTTCGACGAACGTCGGCGATGTGGATGGAGACGGAATTGAGGATCTCTTCTTGGCCCAGAATTTCTTTGGCTCGGCCTCGGATATTTCACGCGATGACGCGGGCTGTGGCCTATGGCTTCGAGGAAAAGGCGACGGGCATTTTGCTGCGATGGACGCGAGCCTGACTGGAATTCGAGTGATGGGGGAACAGCGTGGGGCGGCCTTGGTGGACTACAACCACGACGGTCGGGTGGACTTGGTCGTGTCACAAAACAACGGTTCCACTCGCCTGTTCGTGAACCGGACTGCAAAACGGGGACTTCACATAGTGCTCAAGGGTCCTCCCGCCAATCCCGACGCCGTGGGAGCTCAAATGCGCGTGGTGTATGCGGGCGGTCGCAAAGGACCGTGTCGGACGCTTCAAGCCGGCTCTGGTTTTGGGTCACAGGACGGCTCGGCGCAAGTTCTCGGCTTGCAGGAAGCTCCGGTGGCGCTATGGATTCGCTGGCCCGAGGGCAAGCAGGAGACCGTGCCCATTCAGAGTCAGGAATGGACTCTTCAGATCGTGTTCAAAAAATGAAAAGCGGAAATCAACAGTTCGGTTCGGAATGGTTTTTGACAAGGGCCCTCATGATGCTCGCGCTCCTAGCATTTTTACCGGGATGCGATCAAAGC
>JAYTTC010000349.1:0-6063 GCA_043745255.1 Verrucomicrobiales bacterium | reverse complement strand
GAGTTCAGCCGCCGGAGTGGTCAGGCTTCCGGAATCATCCGCAAGAGTCACGGAGTAAGATCCCTGGTCGCTCAACTGCACGGCACCGAAGGACAGCGTGGCTTCGGTGGCTCCTGGCACGGGTTGTCCGTTCTTTTGCCACTGATAGCGAAGGGTTCCTTTTCCTGAAGCCAGCACACTGAGGTGGATGGGGGCACCCTTGATCGCGCTGAGGGATGAAGGCGTTTCAAGCAGGACTGGTGTTACCATCGCTCGGCTGAGCATGGCCGGGGTTGCCAGTCGATACAGGCGTCCGTTGGCCACCGGATAGGGATCCTGGATGGTTTCCAATCGACTGTTAGTCTGCACCATCACGTTGGTGAGTGTTTGCCATTGTCCTGCACTGAGCGATTCCTTGAACTCCACCGTGTAGGTGCGATTCGACCGTGCGAGGAAGGTTAGCACGGTTGAGTTATTTTCAGACCTCAGGCTTTCGATCTTCAGATAGCTCTTCGGATCCAACGGATCCGTGTCCGCCAGATACTCCGCCAGATTATTCGCCCGATCCCCGTCTGGATCCAGCAGCGCATCCGCCACGCTATTGGTGTTGAAACCCCGGGCCGCCTCCCAGACATCGGCGATGTGATCCCCATCGAAATCTGCCAGCACCGTCAACACCGCGACCGGGCTGGTGATCGACACGCCTGCGCGATTCGTGATGACGACGGAGTAATTCCCGGCCAAGGCGACGCTAGCGTTCCTAACGGTGTAGATGCTCTGGTTCAGCACGGAGAAGTCATTGGTTTTCTGAACCGTCAGCCGTTGCCACTTGTAGTTGAACGGACCTCGACCGGATACCAGAACTGAGAACGTCGCATCCTCACCCACCGTGACGACCACGGGCTGCGGGGCTGAGAGAAGCTGAGGCCGATCGTAAACCAAGAGCGTGGCCGCGTCGCTGAGCGTGCTGCTGAAGGTGTCACTGACTCTCACTCGATACTCGCCTTCATTGGCCAGGGTTAGGTTTTTCACCGTGTTGGAACTTCCCGTGGCACCCGTAATTTCGAGTCCGTTGTAGAGCCATTGATACTTCAAAGCGCCGTTCCCAATCGCGGTGACCGTGAAGGTGACATTGCTTGCCATCACACCATTGCGGCTGATGGGTTGTTTGGTGATCACGGCCGCAGCCTGCACCAGCAGGTTTGCCGGCGGGCTCAGAACTGCGCCGGCGGGGTTCATCACCACCGCCTGATAGGTACCCCAGTCTGCCAGTCTGATTCCAGGCAGGACCAGCGTGTTTGCGGTTGCCCCTGGGATCACCTGGCCGTCGTGGATCCACTGATACGCCAACGGGGCTCCTCCTGTCGCTCCGACGGTCAGGGTGGGGCTGGTTCCCGCCACGGGAGATCCGTCGGCGGGAGCCTGAGTGATCGAGGGTTGTGTCCCAGGCGCTTCATCGAAACCGGGTGACGGTTTGGCTGCGATCCAGCTGGCGGGATCATTTCCATAGCCACCAACCGGGCTCCGCACCAAAGCGGGTCCAAATCCGGCCGCAAGGCCCGGCCAGGGGGCTTGGCCTTGATAGCTCACCCAGTCCACCAGCGCATAGGGTACTGAGCCGGTGATGTTCGGACGATCGGGCTCATAGAGCGCGATGTCGTCGGCTGTGTTGTTGAACTGCCCGGAATAGGGGCCGAATAGCGGTACCGTGTTCGGCGTTCCGTATCGCGCCAGGAAATCGGCCTTCGCTGCCGTGTCGACGATGGGATCAAAGTTCACCAGTAAGAGGCTCGCGTTCGCGGCGAGCGTTTGGTTGGTGGGGAAAGAGAATTGAATTCCACCCGTGATCTTCCAGGTGTTCGTCGCGTTGCCGACATCAAATAGAGCCACGGGCACTGCCGAGAGATTGCGAAGTTCGACGTACTTGAGCTTGGAGGCAGCGGGAGTGCCGGAGGCCTCCGCCGGCTGGTACATGATTTCTGAGAGGACTATCGGACCTACTTGAGGCCCGCTGTTGACGCCGCCGATCGTGTCCGCTGCCAAGGGAACGAAATAGACCGTGCCCAAACTGTTGGTATGCGGTCCGAAGGTTACGCCATCCCGTGCGGCTCCGAATTGGAATCCGGTGACGTAACCGGTGAAGACTCCCGTGGTTTCATCTGCGGAGAAGAGGTAGATCTCATCTCCGTCCGCGCTGAGGGAGAAGGCGGTGGGGCTGCCGGGAGCGTTGAACTCTGATTCGTGGATTACCAGATAGCCTCCAGCCGTGATCGTTTTTCCATTTGGAATGCGGAATTTGCGCGGGGTCTGGAAGTCATCCGTCAAATACCAGCCTCCCACTTTGGCCGTTACGCCGGTCGGGTTCAGCAGTTCGATCGCGTCGTTGGCACCCGACTCAGTATGCGAGCGCACTTCGTTGATCGTGACTGGAGCGATGGCCGAAGGACCCGAGTCAGGCGTGCCAGGAGATCCATTGAAATCACCGCTCGGTCGCCAGCTCGCCGCCAGGCCCCAGGTGTTCCAGGCCGCGGTGTCGTTGACGATCACAAGGGAGAAGCCAATTCCGTCGGTGATGCGATACCAGGAGTTATTGTAGGCGAAATTTAGGATCGTCTCACCCGAGGCGTCGTTCAATTGGAGGGTCTCGCCAGTGTTGCTGAGGGTTCCGAGGTACTCACCCGCGATCGGGTGTCCGGTGCCGTATCGCGAAAGGAATGCCGCCTGGCTTTTCACCACCAGCACGGTCTTTCCTGCCGGTAGCTGGGTCACTGCGGAACCACTGAAACTGAATTGGATTCCGTTGACGAACTGCACCCCGGTCAGATCCAGCAGGGTGTTGCCGGTGTTCTTGAGCTCCAGATATTCGAAGTCGTCGGACAGGTAAGGGCTCGCTCCGGTGGGTGCCAGAGGATGGTACATAATTTCGGTAATCCGGAGCGCGGTTTGCGCCGGGCTGGGACTCCCGAGATAGTTGGTGCTGATGACCACATCCCCAGCCGTGGAGACCAGCTGGATGCCTTCACCCCGCGCCGAAAGATGCCCCTTATAGTTGCCTTGCACGAACAGTCGCTGGCCGCCGTGAGGGCCGGTGGCGCGAGCGCGGAAGGCATTCACATTCGGAGACACATAGAGCACTGCGTTAGTCGGAATGACCACCCCTCCTTGGAAGGTGAGATCCACGGCACCGGTGATTCGCCAGTGAGAGATGTCGATCGAGATTTTGTTGGTATTGACGAGAGTGAAGTATTCCTCGTCCTGATTTCCGGAGCTGGGATTGTAGTCAATCGCTCCGATGAGGAGGTTTGGAAGAGCGGGCTGACTCTTGGGGATCTCCGCAACGGAGGTGAACAAATATTTGCGCACTCCAGGGAGGTAGTCGTATTTGATGAGATTGGCCGCTTCGAGCAGCGTCTGCTTGTTTTTAAGACTGAGCGGATCAGTGCCGGCGTTGCCCCCGCCTCCGGACGCGCCGCTGAATGTTCCCCATTTCGCAAGATCTAGCGCAGCGTCGGGCGCGATCAGCGGGATGAATTCATCAATCTGTCGTTCAAATTTCTGTGCGTAAGGGGGAGTCTCGGGTGTCTGCATGAGCTCCTCCATCAACGTGCGGAGCCGACGGAGGTACATTTGATCGATGGCGGGAATGCCGAACATTGAGGAGACGAATCGATTGTTGTTTCCAATGCGAAGACTCGTGTTCTTGTAGATCGTGTCGTCCCAGTAGTCGCCCGTCCATTGCCGTCCAAAGCTCAGATCCTGATCCCACGGCAGCATCTGCCACTCGCCGGTGCCCTCGCTGTCGCGGTAGAAGTAGTAGTTCTTGTGGCAGCAATCGGTGTTCGCACTGATGGTCATCGAAGCGAGATAGTTCACCACCTCGGGGATGTTGGCGTTGTCATAGAGGAAGGCGTCGCGAGCCGGACCGCTGAGGTTAAGGCCGTTTGAAAAAGCCGTGATGTCAGCGTTGCCTTCGGCTTTTCGGGTTTTCTTCTCGTCGCTGGTATCCGGTCCGGGAAAAGTCGTATACATCTTGTAGAGCGAGCCTCGCGGATCGAGGCCCACTCGCTTGAGAAAGTCCTCATCTCCGTTTTCCATAAAATGTGCATCACCCCAGAATTTCTTGTTCAGCTGAACCCGGACGGGGAAGACATAGTGATAAGGAGTCCCGGCGTCTTTGTAGATCCCGTAGGTGAGCATGTTTCGCATGTGCGCTTTGTCGGGGAAAGTGGTCATCAGGTTGATTCCGCTAATGGTGGGCTCACCCTGTTTCCAGGTCAGCTTGTAGCCCGGGTTCATGCTGATGTTGAAGCTGCGTTTCGGGAAACTACGGCTCGACTGGCCATGGACGGTGAAGCTGAGATTGTCGAGGAATTGGTCATTCCAGAAGAGGGACACTGTAGCATCGTCCTGCCCTGCGGCTGCCGATTGGGAGAACCAATAGAGCACTGGCAACGGATTGGTCATTGAGGGATCGATGGCCACCGTTCCCCAGTATTCAGGAATGGCTTTGCCCTTCACGAAGGGCGGATCCACTGTGATATTGGTCTTGCTGTCGAAGGCCTGAATCTTATAGCGAACCATCTCTCCGGCCTGATAAGTGGTTCCCGGAATCGTGGCCCCGTAGATGCCGTCCCCCGCGAGTCCGTCTCCGTGGTGGCCATCGTCCAGCATGACCACGTTCGTCTCCGCTCCATACATGACCCGGTAGATCATGACTACCTTGCTGATGGGATTGAAGCTGGGCTGCACTCCGACAGTGACCGCAAGGTCGTCTCCTGCGTGCGGAACATTCGGTGTGTGCTGAGCTGAGAACACCACTGGGCCCAAGTTGGTATTCCCGAATCCGTTTGGTGCCCCTGGCGTGGGGATGGAGAAGTAACGGAGGCTGGTGGAGTCGAAGGTGACGTAGGTTGCCGAAAGACGAGCTTGAACCAGGAGGTCGGAATCACTCGCCGCGGAGTTCAGCGCCTGGATCGCAAGCACATTGGCTCCTGGGCGGAGGGCTCCTTTTTGGAAGGAAATATCGTACGAGACATAAGTGCCGGTATCGCCGTCTGATCGTTCCCGCGTGGCGGCGGAATTCCACGTCGCGTTTTCGGGGGCGTTCTCACGAGCCACCTCTGCTCCATTTAAATAGGCCACGAACCCCGCGTCATATCGGACATCTAGTTTCAGCAGCTCGATCGGGTTTGGATCGGCGACGGTAAAAGGAAGTCGAACATAAACCGAACTGTTGATCCCCTGGGCCGCGTTCTTGATGTCCGTGTTGATGAACGGAGTGAGGGTCGCAGTGCCGAAGATGCGCACATCGAGCAGGGCGTCGTCTCCAAGATCGTCGAGGCCTCCGGTTCCGCCTGCGTCCACAACAAAATCAATAGGATCTCCCAACTGCACGCTGGTGAGTGTGGTGGTGATGTTGGTACCAAAGACGTTGGTGCCGCTCAGGGTTACTTTTGACTTCGCGATGCCTCCTTTGTGGAAGAGTTGTCCGGTGAGCCCGCCTCCCAAGGTCCCCGCTTTTCCGAGATGCCAGTCGACGGTTAGAGAGCCGCTCACTTTACTGAGCCAGCGTCGGATGACCCAATGTTCCCCGCCTGTGCTGGCGCTTGAGTTGGGGTGCATTAACTTTTGGCCGATCGTGTCGTAGGGCGGATTGCCCTCCGGCCATCGCCAGAGAGTTCCGTTCCAGAAGGCATCGATGAAGGGTTCGAAATCATTCGTTTGATAATTGACCACCGTGTCCGCCGATCGATTGTAGAAACCATAGAGCCAATTTCGGGATCCCTGGTCGCCAGTGGCCGACCAGTCGCCCATCGAGTCGGCTAGGAGCTGAACGCTCGGACTGGTGGTGGCGATGACGGCGGTGAAAGCGGCGTTGTCACATTGATCATTGCGGGTGCCTCCGGGCTCGATCACGAGGTCCACCGCGGAATCCATGTTCACCGTTGCGGTGATTGAGTACCCCGCGCTGGTTTGGCGGATGGCCTGCGAAAAGACCTCCAAGCCGTCGATATAGATGTGGGCGATCACCCCGTCGCCGACGCTGGAATCACCGCAGGTTGACCGGTCACCCAAAATCCCGTA
>JAYTTC010000348.1:0-6064 GCA_043745255.1 Verrucomicrobiales bacterium | reverse complement strand
CGGCGGCGGCGGCTTCGGGTTTGTGATACCAAAATCCGATCAACAGATAGGAAGCAAGACCGACCAGTTCCCAGCAGCCAAATAATAGGAGCAGGTTGTTCGAAATAATGACGCCAAGCATCGCCGCGGCGAACAGCGACAGAAAACAGAAGAACCGCGTGAAATTCTCGTCATGCGCCATGTAGCCCACGCTGTAGATGAAGATGAGCGTCCCGACGAAGGTCACCATCACCAGCATCACAGCCGACAGCGGGTCGAGCACCCAACCTAACTGAAGGGGGCTCGCGCCGAACTCTAGCCAATTGAAGTTATGAACCTGCGGCTGCCCGGGAGCCGCCACGGCTGCGGCCAAGGCAACGCATGAGAGGAGGAAGGAGAGGGACAGCGAGCCGATGGACCCGGTGGCTGCCGCAGCCCGAAATCGCCGAGGCAACAATGCAATGACCGCAGCAGCCGCCAGTGGCAGCGCCGGGATAAGCCAGAGCATGGACAGGATCGATGACATCAACTAGGCAAACGGCCACGCCCGATTCTGAGCGGCTGAAACGAGAGAGTGGTTGGCTGGAGTGCTGTCACAAAGTGGCGTCCTAGGTAAAGAAACTTCCGCTCTCAGCCCTTCAAGCGATTCAGATCCTCCAACTGGGCGCTGCGGGAGTGGCGATAGACCGCAATCACCAACGCTAAACCGACGGCGGCCTCCGCAGCAGCAACGGCAATGGAGAACACCACGAACATCACTCCGGTGAGCGCGTCGGGATCGGCGCTGTGTCGCCAGAACGCGAGAAAGTTTAGGTTGGCGGCGTTCAACATTAACTCGATGCCGATCAGAACCACGATGGCATTGCGTCGCGTCAGTGCTCCGGCGAGACCGATGCTGAAGAGCAAAGCCGAGAGAATTAAGTAGAATTGCATCCTTCGTCTTGAGTTTAGGCGAGCGGTTAGCCCGAAGGTTTCCGTTCCGGCATCGCGATCACAATCGCCCCGATCGCCGCGGCAGTGAGCAATAGCCCGATCACTTCCAATGGAATCACGTAGTCCATCATCAGCCGCTCTCCCACCTGCTTCACCGTCGGCACCTTCTGATGGGGCGTTGCTCCCGCAAAGGAAGGGCTCCGCAAAATCACCGTCACCAGAATCACCGAGAGGATGGCAGCGATCGCCAGTCCCACATACCAAGAGGAGGAGACAAATGGTTTCGCCTCCGCGCCACCGCCGCGCGTGAGGAGGACTGCAAACACCACCAAAATTCCCACCGCACCGACGTACACCAGCAGCTGAACAAGTGCCACGAACTGCACTCCCAACGCAAGATAGAGGCCGGCCAGCCCGACGAAAGCAAGCGAGAGCGAGAGAGCGCAGTGCACCAGATTGCGAAGCGACAACGCCGCGGCAGCACCCGCCAGGGTGAGCGATCCGAGGAGAAAGAGGGGGGTGTTCATGCGATTCTAGATGCCAATCACATCGCGTAACGATAGACGCGTTTTCCAATCCGTTTCGAAGGCATCAAACCCCGACCCAGCAGCCAATAGGCTCCGAGAATCAGACCGCCGGATACAGACCACCGCAGAATGGGGTTCGATAGAAAATGCCAGAACGCCGCTCCGACCAAATTCACCAGACTGAGGGGCAAGAGGAACTTCCAGGCAAAGTTCATGAGTTGGTCCATCCGCAGCCGAGGTAACGTTCCACGCACCCAGATAAACAGCGCGATCAGCAGAAACAGTTTTACAAAGAGCCATACCCACGTGGGAACCCAGCCTGTTAGGAAGGGAAAGGGCGGATTCCAACCTCCAAGAAACAACGTAATCCCAAGGCAACTCGCGGCAAACAGGCCCAGATACTCGCCCAGAAAGAAGAGAGCAAACTTGAATCCCGAATACTCCAGGTAGTAGCCCGCGATGATCTCCGACTCGCCTTCCGGGAGGTCGAATGGAGATCGATTCGCCTCGGCGCAGGCAGCCACCAGAAACAGCAGGAATCCAGCGAAACCCCAGGGAGTGAAGAAATACCAGCGCGCCAACCAGTCCCCTGGCTGAGCAGACTGCGCGGCGACGATGTCGGGCAAAGACAATGTTCCGGAAATCATCACCACGGTCAGCGCGGAGAGAATCAAAGGAATCTCATAGCTGATCATCTGAGCAATCGCACGGGTGGCACCGAGAAGCGAATACTTGTTCCGGCTCGCCCAGCCCGCCATAAACACCGCCACTTCCGTCGCGGCACCGACCGCAAAAAAGAACAGCAACCCGGCGTCCATCTGAATCGGCACCAAGTTCCGTCCGTAAGGGAGAACCGAGAACGTCATCAGGATCGGAACCACCAACACGATGGGAGCGAGAAAGTGCACCACGCGATCGGCCGCACGCGGCACGATATCCTCCTTGGTCAGGGTCTTGATGCCGTCGGCGGCGAATTGCAAAAATCCCATGGGCCCCACTCGATTCGGCCCAAGCCGATTCTGAATTCGTCCCAGCCCCTTGCGCTCCAGCACGGTGGTAAGGGCAAAGAGCGTGGGAAAAACCATCAGGATGGGAAGGATGGAGAGAAGGCAGGACGCGATGGGCTGCCAGGTCTGGGGAAGATGAAACAGAAATCCAGCCTTTGGATTCGGCTGATCGGACAAGACCTTCCACAGCATCGCGACCAGACTGTTTAGCAATTCAAGCACAAGGATGAATCAGCACGTCAGGGTGCAGGTGGAGTGGGTGGAGGGACAGGAATTGGCGAAGGAGAATCGGCCGACTTCACTGCGGAGGACGAGGATGCCACCGCTTTGGCTTCAGCATCCGCCTTTGCCTTTGCCGCTGCCTTGGCTTTGTCAGCGGACAACCGGCCGTCGACTTCTGTCGCATCGGTGGGATGAATTTTTGCGAAATGGCTATTGGGCTTGGCCAGCTGCGCTTTAGTCATGAGCAACCCCGTGTATCGATCGGTGCAAGACAGTTCGAACTCGGTGTCCATCTTGATCGCGTCAAAAGGGCAGACCTCCACACAAATCTGACAACTCATGCAGACCGAAAGATCGATATCAAAGACCTTGGCTTGAAACTGCAACTTGCCCATGAAGTCGGGCTTCTTGGTAGTATCCTTGACAATGAGGATGCACTGAGGAGGACACTCTTTCTCACAGATCTGGCAGGCGACGCAGCGCAAGCCTGCCATCGGATCCTCGCCATCGAACACGAGGAAAGGAAACTGGCGCGCGTTTTCCTGAGTGGGGATGCGTTGCTCGGGATATTCAACGGTAGTGAGCCGAGACTCCTCGGTATAGGAACCAAAGAAGTTTCGGGCAGTCTCGGCCATTCCCTTGACGATGCCGCCACCAAGCATGCGTGCACCATAGTCAGGGTTATGCGGAGGTGAGAAGCCTGAAAATCGCCGTGTGGATAAAATGCCGGGTGCAATTAAAAGTGGGTGAGATCTGGATCCTTAGCGAAAGCCTGAATGGGTAGCTGCGTGAGAAGGCCGCCCAGGATCGGAAACGGGCAGGGCCGGGCTTAGCCGCGAAAAGGCGCAGGAGACGCAAAAAAGACGGGGCCGCTGAACTCTGCCTGCACTGTTTCAAAGCCGGGCTGCAGTTCTGTAGCGTGGGCCGTATCGGCCCATCCCCCGCCCCGATCGTCCGATACGAACGACACTACAGAAGCCGGACTGTAGTTCTGTAGCGTGGGCCGTATCGGCCCATCCCCGTCCCACCTCTTCGAATAGGCGTGACTCCATTCTCAGCCACTTTTAATCACACCCCCTTTTCGCGCGTCGGACTCGAGCGCCAACGGCGCGGCCTCATCCCAGCCTGTGGGCAACGCCCCAGGGCAACGCAGCAAAAACACCTTGAGGGACCCTGCTTCTTGGGGCGTTGCCCAACGCTGGGATGGAATGGGCCTTTGGCCATCAGCAATTCTCGTTTCGATCTCCAGAGTCACGATTTGCAGCCGAGGACCGTCCGGATTTCCTGTCTTCCAATCTAAAATGAGAACTGCTGCCGTTCAAACCTCCCCGCTTGCACCCGTCATCGAATCCCCCTAAAAACTTCGAGTGCATATCTCCGTCGCCAATCCATCGCTCCACTCGATTCCGCCGCTTTCGCCCGGGCTGCGACGTTTTCTCTACCTCACGGCGGCGCTGAACGGGGCTGCGATACTGGTCGTTGAAATCCTCGGCGCAAAGATCCTGGCTCCCTACCTGGGCACCTCGCACTTCGTCTGGACGGCGCAGATCACGGTGACCTTGCTGTCTCTGGCGGTTGGATACTACATTGGCGGAGGCATGGTCGATCGGGAACAGGATCTCTCCAGACTCTTCAAGGCTATCCTCGTGGCGGCGGTCTACCTCTGCGCTACTATTCCGGTGTCGGGCAAGGTCGCTTACGCCTGCCTTGATTTGGGGCTGAAGCTAGGTTCCTTTCTGGCGTCCGGTTTCCTTTACTTCGTCCCGCTGACGCTGCTGGCGATGACCGGTCCGTTCCTCATTCGGGTGCTCACGTCCTCGGTATCTGGAGTCGGAGGACAGGCCGGTCGCCTCTCGGCCATCAGCACCTTGGGCAGCGTCGTGGGTGCGGCTCTCATCGGATATGTCCTCATCCCTTTCCTCCCGAACTCAGTCACTTTGCTGATCACAGCGGCTCTGCTCACTGGGCTCTCCCTCATCTACCTGCTGGGTTTTCGGCAGCGAAAGCAAGGATCGGCGATGCTGCTAGGGATCGCGGCCGCTGGACTGGGGCTAGGCACCTATTCCGTCCGAGCGGACGTGTATGCGCGTAACGCACAGTTCACAGAGCTCCACCGATGTAACTCGAACTTTGGCATCCTCCAGGTGATTCAATCCACCGGCTCCAACCAGCGTTTCTACTCAAACGACTTTCTCGCCCAGAACATCTACGACACCACCACCCACAAGAGTCTGGCGCTCTTCACCTATATGCTGCATGACCTCGCGCATGCCTACGTGCCGCGCATCGAGTCCGCGCTATGCATTGGAATGGGTGTGGGAATCGTTCCGTCCGAGTTTGGCCGCGAGGGCGTGAAGGTGGATGTTGTCGAGATCAACGAAGCGGTGGTCCCGATGGCGCAACAATTCTTCGACCTCGACACAAACCTCTTCCAACTCCACATCGGCGACGGCCGCTATTTCCTCAACCGCACGACTCGGCACTACGACACCGTGATTCTCGACGCGTTTCTTGGCGATTCATCGCCGTCTCACCTGATGACCCGGGAGGCGTTTACTTCGATGAAGCAGGCGCTCACACCGGACGGTGTGCTGGTGATGAACTGCTTCGGCTACTTTGAGTATGGACGCGACTACTTCGTGGCGTCGCTGGAGAAAACTCTGAAATCAGTGTTTCAGAGTGTGCGTATTCATGACTCGGGCCGAGGCAATGTTTTCATGGTCGCTGGATCTCGATCAGAGCTGACCGCCGCCCCGCTCTCCGACGTCGATCACATCGCGCCTTCCCTCCAGAAAGAGGCTAGAAAAACCTTTATCACCCTCGTCGAGACAGATCCCCTCCATGGACGAGTGCTTACGGACGACTTCAATCCGGTGGAATACTACGATGCCGCCAACCGAGAACTCCTGCGCCGGAATCTCGCGGTGATGATGCATCCAAAATAGCCACGAGGGAGACCGGTTCTATTGGCACTTCGGGCACAGCCCGAAAAAATCGAGGCGATGGGTCACCGCTTTGAATCCGCTCGCCTTGGCGATTCGCTGCTCCACTTCCTCCATGAGGCATTCGTCCAGCTGGACAGTCTGTTGACAGCGGGTGCACACCAGATGGTGGTGATGTCCATCGTCACCCTCAGCCAACAGCTCAAACCGGGCACCTCCCGACCCGAATTCCACACGTTTCACCATTCGCATCTTCTGCAGCAACTGCATCGATCGATAGACGGTCACGAGATCGCAGTCGACGGGTCCGATGAGGGCGTGAATATCCTTAATCCGGAGGGGACCGGGGTTGTTGCGCATCGCTTCTAAGATTGCCTGTCGCGGCCCAGTGACCCGCCGTGAGTCTTGCCGAAGCTTCTCCGTCAGCTGAGGTAGATCCGCCAGACGAGAGTGG
>JAYTTC010000347.1:0-6124 GCA_043745255.1 Verrucomicrobiales bacterium | reverse complement strand
CCTTGGCGACCAGCCCCTTCGAAAACAACCCATCCCGCAAGGTGTTCACTTGGACTTTTCTCGAAATGTAAGTCGAGGTCTGCAAAGGCACCCGCACGAACCCTTGGGCCACGATCACCGGCTCGGATCCACTGGGGCTAATGGTCGTCACGCAGTAATCTCCGTTCGTGCCAACTCGAAGCTCCTTCCTGTAGACGCCACCTGAGTTCGCCCAGCCATCGACAGAGAGGGAGATCGCTCCATTTTTGTTCAAGTGAGCCAAGCCCTCCTCGAGCCCCGCCTCCAGGACAGGAATTGCGTTATTCCAAGCCATGGACCGCACGGTGGCTAGATTCAAGGATGAAACCAAGCTTAGGTAGCTGGCGGCCAAAAATGAGATCAGCGCCATTGTCAACAGGGTAGTCACCAACGTGCTTCCCTTGTTGCTCCGATGGATCAACCGACGCTGAGAATAGGTGCGGTTCATAAGATAAGAGGAGGAGCCAAATCATTGTTTTCGGATGACCACTTTGGCGGTTTGGACACTTTCACTATTGCGGATCTGACCCAGCAGCCGTCGGACGCAGACCCATTGAATAGAAATCAGTTTGCAGGTCGACACATCCGCAGTCGGATACTGGTCATAGGTGCCGGCAACGGAGTTGCGTTGATACATCGCGAAGCTCAACGATTCGCAATCCTGCAGGACCACGTGGGACGAAGTCCCTTCAGTTCTGGTCAGAGTCTTGGCGGTGGCATTATACGCAAATGTGAGCACCTGCCCCCCCGACTGAACGAACGTCATCTGGTTCGCAGTGCAGCTCGACAGGCGGGCGGCCTGGCGGATGTCCTTGGTGATTTTGTCCAGCGCCAGCCGGCTGTAAGTATCCAGGTCGACGTAGTTCGCGGTCGCCGCGAAGCTCTTGGCGGCGAAGATTGCGAAGGAAGCCAGTGAACCCATGACCAGGGTGCCCACTGCCATGGCGACCAACAGTTCCACCAGGGTGAACCCCGCTTCCATCCTGGTCGCGTGATCGCTCGTCCTGGCCCTAATAGATGTATGTTTGCAATCCATTTCGACTTACGAGGGTTTCTACGTTTCGGGTGTGGCTCATTCGGCCGCTCGTCCAGGTCACGGAAGCGGTCACCAGCCTTAGGTCGTTGGAATAGGAGGCCGTGGTGGGAACAGACCCCATGGAGATCGCCCCCTGATAGGTGAAGCCGGAGCCGTTCGTTCCACCATTTGTGGCCGGTTGGTAAAACGCGGTAAACGTGGCGGGAATGAACCCGACGTTGATAATCTGGTCGAAAGTATAAAGCCGAATCGTCTCCATCTTCTCGGCCAAGATTTGGTTGGCTCGGAGATTCTCGCGGGCGCTCTCGACGATCATAGTGCTGCACAACATTCCATTGTGCAGAGCCAGTATACTGATGCCGAGTAACGCCATGGTCACCATGAGCTCGACCAGCGAGAACCCCGCCGATCGACGCCTTAAAATGATTGGTGCCTGGGTTCGCATGGTTTCGATAGTCGTCATGGATTCTAGGTCGATCTTGATGGAATGGCGTGGCTAGCGGCTCATGGCTACGAGTTCGCCTGGGGGCTTTGGATCTGGCACATCCAGGACGCGCAAAGAGGAGAGGAACGTTTCACAAGCAGGCAGCTCGGCGAGAAAATCAACCGATGCCGCAGTAAACAAAACCTCCAAGAGACCTTCGGGCAGCTTGACGACAGCCAGGCGAGCCTTGGTAGGGGCGACGGAAAGCTGGCCTTGGCGCTGAAAGTCCACCCAGCGTCCTGATAGCTTGCCGAGGTTCCAACCGGATTCCATCCCCGCCTTCGCGGACGCGTATCGCTGCACGAGCTTGCGTGCTTTCTCCCCTAACAACATCCCAGATTCGAAGCGGTCTGGTTGAATTCGCACGGTCAGGACGGACTTCAGATCGGGTGAGTAGAAACTAATTTTCGTAAGCCCGCCCGTCTCAACCACTGTTTTCCAGTTGCCGGGGACCTCGATCCGCAGCTTAAGGTTGCCGACCTGATAAACCCCCGACTGCGCCACCTGAAGCCGAACCGCGGGAGCCAGCGGCCGGGAGGCTTGTTCGACCGAATCCCCACCCGAGGCCTGAAGGGCGATCAGAGTGAAAACCTTCATCAGTCGGCCTAAATGATTCCCGTGAAGTCTCAGTGACTTAAGATTCATAAAATTGCACATCCCGTAAAAAGACCAGGTCTCCTGGCCTCAGCACCGATTTTCCACTCTGCTGACATCCCGATAGCTTCCAAACTTTGGACATCCCCACCGTTCCTGGCTCCGAATTAGACAACATTAAGTCTAATTCTCCCTACACAAGGAGTATGCAGTATGCGTGCCGAGTCCTCCCACCCGTCATTGAGGTTGCCCTTATTTGCTGCAGGATCGAGATGCAACATACTGTGAAACGTTCATCGGGATTCTGGAGGCTGTGGGAATCAAGTCAGTGAAGTTGCCGCCACGAAATTCTAATTTGAACGCCACTTTGTAACGGTGGCATCGATCAGTAAAAGAGGAGTGCCTGTCGCAAATGATCTTGTTCGGCGAAGCATCGCTGAGAAAGGGGCTCACAGGTTACGGTGCGGATTTTCATGGGAAACGAAATCACCAAGGTAAAGGGAACGTGATCCTCTTTCCCAAGGCGGAGGATCAAATCGGTGCCTCGACCGACCGAATCCAGACTCGCCAGCGGTTGGGAGGCCTCTTGAAATTCTACTACCGTGAAGCCGCATGCGGGAGACTTTCCCATTTGCCTCTGAGCGTGGCTTTGCTAACACTCAGCAATGACTTGCTCAGCCGCCCCGCGCCTAGCCCTGGGAATCGTCACCGCTGTTCTGACTTGGAGCAGCCCCACCGCGATAAACGCCGCAACGGGTGAACTTCAACTACACCTCAGATCGACGCCGAAGGATGCCGCTCCGGCGAAGCTGATCGATACGACTTGGGATCCAAAGTCCACCGCGATCTTTATCTGCGACATGTGGGACGACCACTGGTGCAAGTCCGCTGCGAGGCGAGTCGTGGAAATGGCGGAGCCGCTCAATCACGTCGTCAAGCAGCTTCGAGATCGGGGTGTTCTGGTAATCCATTCCCCGAGCAGTGTTGTGAGTTTTTATAAGGACACCCCTCAGCGCCAACGCGCTATCGGCGCTCCGTCTGCCAGACCCCCGCTCAAGCTAACGACAGCCGAGCGATGGGGAACCACCTGGTGCTATCCGGATCCGGAACGCGAACCTAGCCTGCCCATCGACGACTCCGACATGGGATGTGCCTGCCCCACCAAGTGCACGATTCGCGAAGCGTGGACGCGCCAGATCTCCATCCTCACTATCGCAAAAGGCGATGCCATCACCGACAACGGCCAGGAGGCCTATAACCTCCTCGTCAGTCGCAACATTAGAAACGTGATCTTGGCCGGAGTTCATCTGAACATGTGCGTCCTCGGACGCCCGTTTGGGATCCGGCAGATGGTGAAGGAGGGCTTCAACGTGGCGCTGATGCGGGACATGACGGACACTATGTATGATCCGAGGATGAGCCCGAAGGTGAATCACTTTGAGGGAACAGACTTGGTCATCAACCATGTAGAAAAATACTGGTGCCCCTCCTTCACGAGCAAGGATATCACCGGCAAGCCCGCCTTTCGCTTTCGGGAAGATACCAGGAAATGAGCCGGATTACCTTTCGTTGCGTTTCTCACCGCAAACGCGATTCCAGTCAAGAGGCTATGAAATCGATGTGGCCGATCGCAGCAAGTCAGCCGATTCAAGGTCTCGGTCGATCCCAAGTATGGCGCCGAAAACGCCGGTCGAGTGGACACGGGTGCCATTAAAAGTGGGCTAGATCTGAATCCTTGGAGAAAGCCTGAATGGGTAACTGCGTGAGCGCGCCGCCCTCTTCAGCGGCCGCGATGTCCCGACAGAAGTAAGTGCTCGGAATAGGTTCCACTTCCCATCCGCGTCCTCCGCGCACTCCGCGGTAAACGCTCCTCCCAGGATCGGAAACGGGCAGGGCCGGGTTTAGCCGCGAAAAGGCGGCAGAGACGCAAAAAAGACCAGGGCCCTGAACGACACGACAGAAGCCGGGCTGTAGTTCTGTAGCGTGGGCCGTATCGGCCCATTCCCGGCCGGGTCGTCCGATACGGACGACACTACAGAAGACGGACTGCAGTTCTGTAGTGTGGGCCGTATCGGCCCATCCCCGCCCCGATCGTCCGATACGGACGACACTACAGAAGACGGACTGCAGTTCTGTAGCGTGGGCCGTATCGGCCCATTCCCGCCCGGATCGTCCGATACGGACGACACTACAGAAGCAGGACTGCAGTTCTGTAGCGTGGGCCGTATCGGCCCATCCCCGGCCGGATCGTCCGATACGGACGACACTACAGAAGCCGGGCTGTTGTTCTGTAGTGTGGGCCGTATCGGCCCATCCCCGTCCCACCTCTTCGAATAGGCGAGACTCCATTCTCACCCACTTTGAATCACACCCAGTGGACAGGGGACGAGAAGTGACCTCTGGCCTCTGGAAGCGGCTGACTTGAAAGTTCCCATGCCTGCCCTAAAGCCGCAGGAAGATCTTTCGGCGATACATCCAAAGCAGGATGAGCCAGAAGGCTAGCAGCACCGAGGTCCGCTCGAGCATCGGAGCGTAGGTCACATCGAAAACTTCGAAGACTTTCTGACCGAGGTGTGTCTTGAGGTTGTCGCGGACGAACCCGCCGCTCAATTGCCAGAGGCAATACAGCGTGATCGGATTCAATCCCACGACAATGAGCGGAAACGTCCACCGCTTCCAGCCACGCCAGTCGATAAGCGCGACGAATCCGGCGAGCAGTAGTGTCACCAGTCCGCTGCTGAAAAGAGCCCAACTCGGTGTCCAGATGCGCTTCACAATCGGGCAGAGTCCGGCAAACTCCATAGCCTTGCCGAAAACAATCCCCGCAATCCCCGCGATGACGAGCCACTTAAGCTTTTCCTGCAGGGTAAGCGGACTGCGAAGCAATCGACCCGCGAGCAAGCCAAAGAGCATGGTCGCCAGGGAGGGAATAAAATTGAGGGTCTGGTAGCCGCCGACGTTATGGGTGAACGGCGCTTCACGCGGAAATAGGTTCAGGAACCCGATGTCAAATCTAGCGGCGACGTTGACATTCTTCTCCCAATGCGACGCGAATCCCTGCAGATGTGACCCGTCCGCCGACAGACCCACCGCCTTCCAGTCGAGGTCAGAAGGCGGAAGTGGATACACTGCAAACGCGAGCCAATAGGCGCACAGGATAGTGAACGCAGCGAGCCCCTGCGTTCTCGGAGTCGCAAAGGCCAGCAGAAACAGGAATGGATATCCGAGGCCAATTTGTGCCAGCACATTGGTGAAAATCCACTCCGTGTGTTTGCTCCACGCTGAAGTGAGAAACACGGCCAGGAGCACAAGCAATAACGCACGCCAGATCGCGTGACCGAACATCGCCGCGAAGTTTTGTCCGCGCGCCTGCCGATTCGCCAGCGACCACGGCAAAGCCACACCGACCATGAACATGAAGGACGGCTGAATCAGATCCCAGAGTGTGCACCCTGCCCACTCGGTATGCTCACACTGGCGGCCCAGAAAACTCCATAGCGCGCTTTCTGGAAAATGCTTAGCCACTTGAGGAATCCCGAACCCACTCGACGCCATCAGCAGCATAATTGCGCCTCGAAACGCATCCAGAGAGCTCAAGCGCTGAGGGGCGGGGGCCGCGGAGGGAACAGCGGGAAGGGTCAT
This sequence comes from Verrucomicrobiales bacterium, assembly GCA_043745255.1. Classification (GTDB taxonomy): domain Bacteria; phylum Verrucomicrobiota; class Verrucomicrobiia; order Limisphaerales; family UBA11320; genus UBA11320. The sequence continues at coordinate 350 of JAYTTC010000347.1, read as the reverse complement.
GCGAGATCCAAAAAGCTCAGATCCCCGGCTGGGGTCAAGTGTCAAAACTCATCAGTTCATCCGATGCAATCATCCACAACTGAGCGGATGGCCAAGGTCGGGGTGGCCTTCGGCCCGTAGGACTTCAGCGCCAACGGTGCGCCATTATCTCAGCCTGGGGCCAAAGCCCCAGGACAACGCCGCAAAAACACCCAGAGGGCTGAAGGCCCGCCCTCTCGCCCGCGCCAATGAATCGGGCCTTCAGCCCTCTGGTGTGTCGGCGAACTCATTCCTGGGCCGATGGCCCAGGCTGAAATGGCATTGGGCCTTTGGCCTGCAGAAATTCTCTTGAAAACCGCTGCCTCAGTGCA
>JAYTTC010000346.1:0-6146 GCA_043745255.1 Verrucomicrobiales bacterium | reverse complement strand
ACCGTGACGTTTTATACCGTCCTGGCGGTCTGGCGAATCCGTCGCGCGGAAAACCGCTCGGCTGGTTTGCCCAATTTGGTGGAATGAACGCCGTTGGTTGGTCTGCACACATCGGTCCCGTAAATGGGTTTTGAACTGAGCGAGGTGCGTCGGTCCGTGCAGGATCGTCACCCCGAATAAGACTGCAATTCTATGTATTCGCCGACACTCGATGAATTCCGCCAGTTGTCCCAGACCGCGAACTTGATTCCGGTCGTGCGACGGCTGCTCGCCGATTTCGAGACGCCGTTCTCCGCCTATTCCAAGATCCGCGGCCAGGGGGACTCCTTCCTCTTTGAGTCGGTTGAGGGAGGGGAGCATCTCGGACGCTATTCGTTCCTCGGCTGCAACCCCCGGGCGGTCATTCGTCAAACTGAATCACGGGTGGATGTACTGGAAAACGGAAAGATCAAAGAAACCTTCCAGGTCCGACAAAACGCATTGCCGGGCGACGCGACGAGCGTCAAGGACGGGCTTGCGGTGGTGGAGCGGATCCTCGGTCGCTACACCCCAGCCCCTGTTCCTGGACTGCCGCGTTTTACCGGCGGCGCGGTGGGGTTCATCGGATACGAGTTTATCCATGACGTCGAGCCGGTGATTGCGCGTCCCTCCAAAGATGAGCTCCAGACTCCGGTGATGTACTTCCTTATCGCCGATGAGCTGCTGATTTTCGATCGCGTGACCCAAACCATCACCGTGCTGGTCAACGCTGTGGTGGAGCCTGGGGTTTCCGCAGAGGTGACCTATGAGGACGCGGTGGCCGAGGTGGATCGTTTGGTGTCCTTGCTCGAGCAACCCACCGAAGCCATCCCGCTCTCCGTGCCGACTCAGGTCGACGATGTCCCTTTCACGTCCAACCAGGCGCCTGAGACTTTTTACGCCAATGTTCTTAAGGCGAAGGAATACATCACCGCAGGGGATATTATCCAGGTGGTGGGGTCACAGCGTTTCTCTACCCCGTTCCGCGCCTCCGCAAGCGATCTTTATCGCGCCGCGCGAATGATCAATCCCTCTCCCTACATGTTCCTCCTGGAGATGCAGGGCTTCTCCCTGGTGGGCGCCTCCCCGGAGATCCACGTCCGATGCGAGGATCATCGCGTGGAGATTCGCCCGATCGCTGGAACGCGTCGACGCGGACGCAACAACGAGGAGGATCTGGCTCTCGAGAAGGAGCTCCTGGCGGATCCCAAAGAACGAGCCGAGCATGTGATGCTGGTCGATCTGGCGCGAAATGATATCGGACGGGTCTGCGATTTTGGCTCTGTGCAAGTGCGCGACCTGATGATCATCGAGCGTTATAGTCATGTCATGCATATCGTGTCGCAGGTGGAAGGCCATCTCTCCGAGGACAAAACCACTTACGATCTGATGCGCGCCACCTTCCCCGCTGGCACGCTGACAGGGGCCCCGAAAATTCGCGCGATGCAGATCATTTCCGGGATGGAGCAGACTCAGCGCGGACCCTATGGAGGCTGCGTCGGTTATTTCTCCTTCAACGGCAATCTCGACTGTTGCATTACCATCCGCACCGCGCTGGTGAAGGATGGCAAGGCCTATGTCCAGGCCGGCGGGGGATGGGTTAACGATTCGAATCCCGAGGCGGAATTTCAAGAGACGGTCAACAAAGCCAAGGCGATGTTGAAAGCCGTCGCGCTTGCCGAGAGCTTTCGCGCCCAGCACTAGCTCGGTTTTACAGGACGGTGTCAAAACCGCTTTTACTTCTGCCGCTTTTACTTCTTGCTGGTCGCTCCCTGCTGCGGCTTAATTTCGATCGATTTTGCCAGGGCCCATGGAATGGGGACTTACGAACCCCGCCAGGGCAGGAATGCAGCAACGGCAGTTTGCTCTCCATCCGCCGTGGTCACCCTGGCTTTTAATTTCGGTGAACAATTCCTGCCGGGCGGTGGGGGTCCACCCCGCCCTGCTGTTGCAGGCTGACCCATGTCATACCAAGTCATTGCGCGGAAGTACCGACCGCAGCGGTTCGCCGATGTGGTGGGTCAGGAGCACGTTACCCAGACCCTCGCCAACGCGATTGCGCAGAACCGCATTGCTCACGCGTATCTCTTCTGCGGACCGCGTGGCACCGGCAAGACCACCATCGCGCGCATCTTCGCCAAAGCTCTCAATTGCACCGGCGGCCCGAAGGCGGACTTTGACGACTCAGACCCCCGTTGCCAGGAGATTACCGAAGGCCGCGCCCTCGACGTCCTCGAGATCGACGGTGCCAGCAACAACGGTGTCGAGCAGGTGCGTGAGCTTCGCGATACGGTCAAATTCGCGCCCGCCTGCTCTCGATTCAAAATTTTCATCATCGATGAAGTTCACATGCTCTCCACGGCCGCCTTTAACGCTTTGCTGAAAACGTTGGAAGAGCCCCCCGCGCATGTGAAGTTCCTCTTCGCGACCACCGATCCGGAGAAGGTGCTTCCGACCATCCTCTCCCGTTGTCAGCGCTTCGACCTTCGTCGCATTCCTTCCGCTCTGATCGTCAAGCAGCTGGCCAGCATCGCGACTCTGGAGAACGTTGCCGCAGACCCAGCGGCGCTCTATGCCGTGGCGCGCGGGGCGGATGGCGGGATGCGCGATGCGGAGTCAGCACTCGATCAATTGATCAGTTTCTGCGGAAACCGGATCGAAGAGACGGACGTGCTCTCCATGTTCGGCCTCACCTCGCAAGCACAGGTGCTCGCGATCGCTCTTGCGGTGCTGCGAGGCGATGCCCCTGCCATCCTGCGAGAGCTCGAGGTCTTGTCACGCCATGGCAAGGACCTCACCCGGCTCCTGGGCGATGTGGTGGGACACTTTCGGAACTTGCTCGTGTATCAGGTGTCGGACGGCGATCTGAGTCTGCTCGAGGTTTCCGAATCTGAGGCTGCCTCACTCCGCGAACACGCCTCAGCGGTCGGCGTCGACGGCCTCACTCGCATGATGGAGGTGCTCACCGAATCCGAGGGACGGATGCGCGAGGCGGGATCCAAGAAAATTTTTCTCGAGGTTGCGCTGATGAAGACCCTTCAAGCGCGTCAGGCGGTCGGCCTGGACAGTGTACTCCGCCAATTGAAGCAGCTTAGGTCCGTCGGGTCTGCGGCTTCTGTGGCAACGGCGAGCGCTGTTGCGGCAGCCCCTGTCTCCGAGGCTCCGCGTGCTATCGCGCCGCCCATTCCCAGACCGACACCCATGGCCCCACGGATTACCGCACCGGCCTCCTCGCCTCCGCCAACCGCTGTGATTGCCGCGGTGTTGAGTGCTCCCGAAGAGCCGGAGGAGCCCACTCGCGGCGCGCGTCCCGCTGTTGGCTTGGACGTGTTGTGGCCGCAGTTGCTGGAGGCGGTGGGTCGAGTGAGTCAATTCACCCGAAGCTATTTGCTGGAAGCGTTTCCCGCGTCCATGACCGGGAATTTATTCTCCATCGGATTCGATCCCGAGTTTGCCGACCACATCGACTTGGTCAACAACAGCAAGAACATCGAGCTTCTCCAGACCAAGCTAAAGGAACTGGGCTACCCGAACACCTTTGTAAAGTTCATCAAAGCCGCGGCTCCAAGCGATTGGAGTCGGCCGAGGGCGGCCGTGGCCGCGGCTCCGGAACCGATGCGCGCTGCCGCAACCCCAGCGACCTCCGCTCCGCCGAGAGCCGTTAAGAGCGCATCGGCCCCGGTTGACGAGCCTTCCAAGGCCGCAGCCGCTCCCGTTCAGCTGGACGCCTCCGATTTTAAGAATGACCCGCTCATTCAGAAGGCGCTGGAAATATTCCGGGGGCGGATCGTGGAAGTGCGCTCGTAAGTGAACCTCTGAAATCATTGATTCATGGCAAATATTGAAAAGTTGATGAAGCAAGCCGCCCGGATGCAGGAACAGATGCAATCCGTTCAGGCGGGGCTAGTGAACTTAACCGTCGAGGCGTCCAGCGGGGGCGGCGCGGTGAAGGTGGTGGCTAAAGGCGACGGCTCGGTGGCGTCGATCAAGATTGATCCGGCCGCCGCCTCTGCAGGGGACGTTTCGATGCTGGAAGACCTGGTTCTCTCGGCCGTCAATCAGGCCCTCACCCAGGCCCGGAACAGAGCGAGCGCCGAGATGAGCAAGGTCACTGCCGGTATGAACATCCCAGGACTCATGTAGGTTCGGACTTTCTCGCCGTTTAGCCAAAAACACGGCGAGCCTTCAGACCCCGAATCTTTTTCTTCCTGTGGCGATTTTACCCGAGGCCATTCTCTTGTTGCAGGGCGAGCTGAGCAAGCTGCCCGGCGTGGGTCCGCGTTCCGCCGAGCGACTCGCGCTCTTCTTGGTGCAGAGCGAACTGGAGTCGGTTCGTAGGCTGGCACAAGCCATGATCGCCGCCCGTGAGAAGGTGCGCTCTTGCGCCATCTGCGGCTCCCTTACCGAAGCGAGTCCTTGCGCGATCTGTATCAGCCCCACTCGCGACAGCTCGCTGGTTTGCGTCGTCGAGCGTGCCGTCGACATCCTGAGCCTTGAGAAGGGAGGGAATTTCAAAGGGAAATACCACGTGTTGGGAGGACGACTCTCCCCATTAAATGGCGTGGAGCCCGACGACCTGCGGATCGGGGAGCTGGAGCAACGCATTCAGCCGGAGTCGATCCGCGAGCTAGTACTTGCCCTGGCCACCGATGTCGAAGGCGATGCCACCAGCTACTACCTGGCGAAGCGTCTCGCCCCTTCCGGCGTCCGGGTGACGCGGATCGCTCAGGGACTTCCTGCCGGGACCGGCCTGGAGTTCGCCGATGAACTCACCCTCAGTCGAGCCCTCGAAGGTCGACGCGAACTTCAGTAGGGGCCCGATGCTCCGGATTTGAGCGATCGCTTTTTCATCCGACTAACTCATTGGACATGCATACACCTAAAGTGGTCGTTTTCGACCTTGGCAAAGTTTTGGTGGATTTTGACTACTCCATCGCCTCGCGCAAACTGGCGGAGCGCGGAACTCGAACGCCGCAGGAGATCCGCAGTCTGATCGATAGCACCGATCTGTTGTTTCGTTTTGAGACGGGCAAATTGAACACCGAGCAGTTCTTCAAAGAGGTGACTCAGGCCACCGGATTCAAAGGCGATTTGCCAGAGTTTCGCGATATCTTTGCCGATATTTTTGCTCCCATCCCCGCCATGATTGAGCTGCACGAGGCGCTTCGCAAACGGGGAATTCCCACCTTCATTTTTTCCAACACCAACGAGATCGCGATTCCCTATATTCGTGCTCAATACCCATTCTTCAGCCAGTTCAACGGGTATGTGCTTTCCTACGAGCACGGCGTGATGAAGCCCGACGTGAAGCTCTATGAGGTGGTGGAGCGGGTCACCGGGTGTCGCGGCACCAAAATCCTCTATCTGGATGATCGTCCGGAAAATGTGGAAGCCGGAGCTCGGCGTGGCTGGCAGGTGATCCTTCAGGAGACACCCGAGCGAACCCTCTCCCAGATCAAAGCCCGGTCTCTTCTTCCCTAGAAGCTCGAGGCGAGTGGTGCCAGAGGAGGGATTTGAACCCCCGACCAAAGGCTTATGAGTCCTCTGCTCTACCCCTGAGCTACTCTGGCATAGTCGCCTCGGAACGACGGGTGGATACTACGGATTGATCAAAAGGGGCGGCAAGCAGTTTCGCCGCAGCCTCGAAACAAGCTTCGGGAGAGCGGCGGTCGAGGCTTACAGTTCCTCTCTTACGAATTTGTCACCGATGCGCGGGCTGTCCCAAGATTAGCGCCACGGATCGGGCTGCCGAGTTCGGAACCGCAGAGGGCAGTTTGCATGGATCTGATCCCTCACAGCATCCCCCCACTCGTCGCTCGACAATCTCCCTCTCCGAGCGTAACAGTAACTCAGCCATTCGCGCGGAAAGGGTTTGTTAGAAACCTTGTGTGAGCGACGAGTTGTTTGAGAAGGACCGAGGCTGTGGAGATTGTCGAAGGAGTCACCGGCAGTGATAGAAACACGCCGGGTTTTTTATGCCCTCCACTCTTCCTGCTCAGGGCGAAGCTCTCGAAGTAAAACGGAGATAAGGGATGGGTTTGAAGCATCGGACGAGCGGGAAACAGGCTGCGGTTCCAACCGAAGGCCAAGGGCGGCAGCATTTCCATCTATTCCAGTCTCCCCGAGGG
>JAYTTC010000345.1:0-6152 GCA_043745255.1 Verrucomicrobiales bacterium | reverse complement strand
TGGGCCAAAATATCAAAGTTCGCCAGCGGCCACCCAGTGTGATGCGAGGGGCGGCCCGTCTGCTGAATGCGTCCCGCACCAGCTTCCAATCTCAAGCGGCAAATCAACCGGCCGCGCAGCGTGGGCAGCTTCAGCGCCCGTTCGGAATCGCATCGGTCGGTGAAGACTGACAGTCCGCGGGCCTGGCATTCCGAAACCTGGAAGACGGTGACTGGCTTCTCGGCGCGCTGCGACTTGAAATCATCCAGCGTCGGTGGGTTACCTCGGACCAAACGAAAGCCCTCCCGGGACGCAACGATTTCCTCCGCAGCCTCGGGTGGGCATCCTTCGGGTAATGGCTCTCGGTAGCTCATGGGCTGGTAGAGGTTAATGGTTTTGGACGCGACGTGGCAACCGTGCTGCGCGTCAGCAGGATTTCCTCAACGTAGGTCTCGAATGCGCGTTCATTGGTCTGGCTCATGATTGAACTCCGAGGACGAACCGTGCCCGCTCATGACGCAGCATCTCGAATGGGGTCATACACTTCACCCCAAGTCCAATGCAGGCGTTGGGAATCTTGATTCTCTTCGTCGAGGCCGAGGCAATCTCGTGGGTCACGACGGTGTGGCCGTGGGCTAGCGCGTGCGCCACCAGATAGAAGTCCGCCACCTGGAGGAACGTATTGATCGCCGCCGGTTCGTAATTCTGACCTGTCGCCCAGGCGCTCACTGCTCCCAAGGCTGGCAGGATGGCCGAGTCGGGTTTGACGAAGAACCCAGCACCACGAGCAGCCGCCCAGTCTGACAACTCGTCGCCACCAGCCTCGATTTCATCACCGACTTTCTCGGTGCTGAAGACCAGACCCAAAGTGTTCGAGGCGATGAGCCAGTCCCAGAAGGCAGGACAGAAATCCAAACCGTAATACAGGTTCTTTGCCTGAATGAAGACGTTGGAATCCAGCAGGTAGCTCATGCGATGCCCACCCCCAGACTGCGCCCCAGCTCCTTGAAGGTCGCTTGCTTCGAGAAGCCCAGCATCCGAAAGGCATCGTTGTAGAGGGTTCGGCCTTCGAGCGTGCTCGTCACCAACGCAGCGGCGAACCGTTTGCTCACCCGAGCGGCTTGCGTCAGATAGAAGTTGCCACCGCTTCCGCGCGGTATCGCGAGCAGCCTTTCCACTTCCACATGATACGCATTCCAGAACTCCTGGCGCGTCATCCCTCCGGCGTCATGGAGGCGGCGCAGGATGACAAGGGTGCTGACCTTGAAACGTCTGGCCAACCGGCTGATTTCATCCGGCAGGTTGGCCGCCCCACGGTATTCCTGCCTCATCACGTCGAGCGGCACGAGCAGCTCGGCCGCAACCTCGTTGCACCAGCGCTCTAGATCTTGATCAGGCACAACCACAGGTTGAGCGTCGGACACTGCGGATTGGCCCAACCAGATGTGCGCCAGTTCGTGGGCCAGCGTGAACATCTGGGCCGATTTGGTATCCGCGCCGTTGATGAACACCAGCGGCGCAAGATCATCAGCCATCGCAAAGCCTCGAAACTCCTCCGGATCGAGGTGACGATAGTTGTTATTGTGAACGACCCCGTTGCACATCACGAGAATGCCCAACCCATCTGCCTGCTCGATGAAGTGCCGCAGCGCATCGGTCCAGGTCGGCATCCGGCGACGTTCATCCAGGTCGAAACCCAGCGCGGACCGAATGCGTGCGGCGGTCGCAACTATTTCATCCCGCACGTTGGCGGAACCGACGAACGCCAGCGGCCTTTCACCCACCGACCGCGCGTAATCTCGAAACCACTCCTGCCGTTGCTGGCAGACATAGATGGTATCCAGCAAGTCGGGGGACGGGTGGCCGATGCGCTTGTTGCCGATGGCGCGGAAGTCAGGAATCGGGACTTTCTCGACCGGCGGCTCTTGGAGAAAAAGATAGCCGACCGGCGTGTAGGTCGCCTTCGCAAAAGCCTCGACCTGTTTCAGCGTCGGCCGGGCCTCGCCGCTTTCCCAATCGGCCAACCGTGGAAACTTGTGCTCCAAGTCGGCAGCGTCAAACCCGGCGCGCTCACACGCCCAGCGCAGCAACTGCGGTTTGATTGCGACTCGATTCATAACACCACGCTACCGCCTGACTGTCCGCACATCAATCTTGCCGGCGATGAATGATGTGGCCATTGCATTCTTATCAGAGTTTCAGCTCATACAGCAGCGCATTCCACAGGGTTTCATAGCCAACCTGAGCGACACCTTGATGCTGTTTGGCGAGGTGCTTCAAGAATTCCTCGGCTTCTGCAAGCGACGTTGCGACTTCAACAGTTGAATGCACCGCAGCGCCGATGACGCTAGAGTTGGAGAATGGAAAGTGTCCCTTCATCTTTTCGTGGAAGCGAGCCTCCAGCCGCCTGAGCTTTTGGTGCCGGGGCGCCGAGCTCTCACTTTTCTTCAAGGCAAACCGAATATGGAGGTGCAGGAGTCTTAGCCAAAGATTATCCGAACTGTCGGCCAGCGCGGCGACCGTTGGCAGAACGAGAGCGGCATTCGCGAGAAGCTGGCTCGCTAGCCTATCTGACGGCAAATGATACTCGCCCGGCGCTGGCGGCTTGCGAAAGCGCGCCCAGCGGTGGGCGATCTCCCGGATAAACTCTTCCTCCGTGCCAAGCGGCGCCGCGCTGATTTCCAAGTCGCGCATCGGCGTTTTGTTGACCTTGATACTAGGGACAGGGAAAGACCAGAGACGGCTTTCGTCGTCGCGGAGTGTTACGGCATGGGCATCGCAGGATCCGACAAGGCATTCAAAATCGAGCCAGAATCCTGACTTTGACTCCAACCGGAGCCAGCACCTCCTGTCCTTGAATTGAAGGATGCGCCGAGCCGTGTCGTTCTGTGAGGCTATCAGTTCAAGAAAGACGTCTCGCGAGGCTTCGATGGTTTCCGACCCACGCCGGACGTAGGCCGGGCCAGTGAAGTGGGGTCGGTTTTGGCTGAACGGGACGAGGATGGCGAGGATCTCAAGCGACTTCTCTTCGCCTTCCACGGTCAATACACAAGTCTGGTAGGCAGTCTTCGGATAGCAGCGCTCCAAGACACCTGCTATTTTCTTTTGCATGTCATCGGCGTCTGGAACTCCCTTATGCCGTCCCTTGTTATCGGCACCGATAAACATGACGGCGCTCTGGCCTTCACCCACGGAATTTGCGAAGGCTACCACAGTCTTCCTGACGTCGCGCTCGTCGAAGGACTGCTTACGCTCGACCCACGGATCCTCCGACTGCGCGAGGCGCGCGAGCAAGCGGTTCATTTCGTCCGGGTTCATGCGGCGACTTTCTTTCTCACATCAATCTTGCCGGTGACGGCGGCGGTGATGAGAGCGGTGCGGTATTCCTGCAACCGCTCCACCGCCTCCTCCACCTTCCCCACCAGCGCGTCCAGCTTCGCCGTCTCCAAGTCCAGATACGCGGCGATGGCGGTTTGTTCGGGGAGGGGTGGATGCGGGAAAGGCAACTTGCCAAGCCCTTCTTGGGTCATTGTCGGAATCGTGCTTCCAGTGTTGTGCAAAGGAATCACGTCTTGGACCACATTGCTGCTGACAAAATAGAAGAGGAAACGCTTAGAGCACTTAACCTCTTTGAAGATCATTAATTGCGGGTTGATCGTCATTGGCACAGGCACGGTCTTCACGAACGCGGTTTTTCCCAGCGTTGAGCCAGTCTTCACCATCACCACATCTTCCGGCTGGAACTGGATCTCAGGTGACTCGTGGTATTTTTCCCAGCTCAACCAGGTGCATTTGTCCAAGCTAATTGAGCCGTCGACCATGTTGCTGGGGCTCATTGATATTGCGCCTTCCTTTTCATAAACGAGGTCTTCGGTTGAGTAGCCTCGAAACCCAATACGACCAACCAGAAGGGCGATTTCCTTCAGTCGCCTCACTTCCCAATGCTTGGGGACATCGATTAGCCAAGGATGGCCGGAGGATTTGAGGGGCGGGTTTTCGGGGAGTTGATCCGCAGATGAAAGCAGATTTTGACCGGCGAACTTCTGCTTCTTCATTTCATCTGCGTAAATCTGCACAATCTGTGGATACTTCTTTGCCGTCCCGGGCGGCAGACCGCGGGTGACGGTGCGGGAGATGAGCGCGGTGCGCTTCTCCTTCAGCCGCTCGATCAACTCGCGCTTCTTCGCCACCAACCGGTCCAACCGCCCCGTCTCTCGGTCCAGATACGCCGCGATGGCCTGTTGCTCGGCGGATTCGGGAAATCCTGCCACAATTGAGCCGACCGTGTCCGTGTTGAGGTTCAGTTGTGTCCCCAGTTTCCCAAGGCCGCGATAGGGTTCGCCGCTGGCGAAGAGGTAATACAAAAACTTTGCATCACCTCTGAAACGCGGGAAGTAAACGAAGCCGTCGTGAATGCAGCACTTGATTTGAGTGATGCACGGTTTTCCGACTGTGCCCGCTATGCTCAGGAAAAGTGCGCCCGGCTTCAGCTTCACGCTCAGGGAGCTGCCGAGGCGGGAGAGTTTCTGTTCTGTGGTGCTCAGATAAGTGCGAGCCGAGGTCACGTCAGAGATTCTCACCCACGAGTATTCTCCGCCGTCGTCATCGAAGTAGATGGGGTCGTCAATCGGTCGCGGAGATGCGCCGCGCAGGATCGGCGTCTCCCATTTGATCGCCTTTATGCTCCAATGCTCCGGAACGTTGCCGAGCCATTCGACGCCGCTGGGTTTGTAGTGCGGGTAGGGCGGGAGCTTCATAGGGACAAATCCGCAGATTTACGCAGATGTCTTTTTGAGAGAAAATAAGCCGTTTGTATTGGAGCGAGGGCGTTCCGAAGTTGAGCAGCACCGCCCGTTCATGCCTGGTAATCCTCAGGTAGTTGATCACCTGTGCGTCCTCGACTCCGCCAATCTGTGAGAGGGCTTTGCATTCCACGACCACGCCCCCATAGCATACAAAATCTGCCTTGAAGTAACTGTTCAGAATCTGGCCTTTGTAGTGAACTCGCAACAATTTCTCCCTTTCGAACGCGATCCCACGCAGCCGGAACTCCGCCTCCAAGGCGTCCTGATAAACCGCTTCGAGCATTCCATGATTTAATTCCCGATGCACTTCCATGGCCGCGCCAATGACGGCAAACGTCTCCGGATCTCTGCTTTCTCTTTCTGATAAATCTGCGTTCATCTGCGTCAATCTGCGGATTAAGCCGTGACCTCCTTGAGCATCTTCATGATGTCGTCTTCGAGGCGCTTGAGGTCGGTCTCGATGACTTCCAAGGGGCGCGGCGGCTCGTAGCGGTAGAAGTGTCGGTTGAGCGGGATTTCGTAGCCGACCTTGGTCTTGGTGTGGTCAATCCACGAATCAGGCACGTGAGGCCTTACCTCGCGTTTGAAATACGCCTCGATGCTTTCCTTGAGCGGCACGGTCTCGGTGTCGCGCAGGTCGGCGTCGGGCTCGGGCTGGCCGTCGCGGTCGCGGCAGATTTCGGCGGTCTCGTCGCGTTCGCCGAGGGCGGCGAGCACGGCTTTGAGTTCCGGGGCGCTCAGGCGGGGATCTTTATCCGCAGATTTCGCAGATTTGCGCAGATGGGAGAGGAAGGCTTCGCGGTCCTTCCACAGCTTATTGGCGAGCGTACGGAGGAAGGCGTGGATTTCCTCCTGACGTTGTTTGCCGGCCTCGATTTCCTGGTGGCGGACGGCGGTGTCTTTCTTCGCGCTTGTGGCGAGATTCTTGAATCCGCTTTCGTCGTCGAGCCGGGCGATGCGTTCGGCGCTGGCCTGGAAGTTCAGCCGCAACGGACGCTCGACGGTGATCTTGTGGTAGCCGAAGTCTTCGTTGTCGAAAATCTTGCTGACGACGCGCTGGCGCTGGGCGGGCTGGTGGGTGATCGGGTCTTCCTCGGTGAAGCTGCGCGTCTGGCCGTCGCGGAAGTTGCCGAAGATTTTGGTGAGTTCGCCGATATGGTCGGGGTCTTTCTCCTTGTCGGCGGGATCGCCGATGCGGCGGCGTTTGTTGCCGAGGCTTTTTTCCATCTGCACCCAGAACTGGCGGGCATCGATGAGCTGCACCTTGCCCTTGCGGGGTTTTTGCTTCCGGTTGGTGAGCACCCAGAGGTAGGTGGAGATGCCGGTGTTGTAGAAGAGCTGCTCGGGCAGGGCGACGATGGCCTCCAG
>JAYTTC010000344.1:0-6159 GCA_043745255.1 Verrucomicrobiales bacterium | reverse complement strand
CGAATTCATTCCTGCGGACTCAACCATCTGGACCTCTGGCTAGAGGAGAAGGGACTCCCCATGCCGATCGCGCTGCCGCGTACACCAGGATGCGAGGCTGCCGGCGAAGTAGCGCGACTTGGCCCCAAGACCCGAGGCTGGAAAGTCGGGGAACGGGTCTGCATTGCCTCGAACCTCTGCTGTGGAGCCTGTGAGTGGTGTCGGGACAGAAAAGAGTCGCTGTGCATTAAGAGTCAAATTTTCGGAGTGGACCGAGACGGCGGCTTCGCCGAGTTCGTCGCACTCGACGCGCGGCATTTGGTTCGCCTGCCCGAGGACGTGACCTACGAAACCGCAGCGGCATTGACACTGGCAGGGAGCACCGCCATGCACATGCTGACCGATCGGGTGGAGGTTCGCTCCAAGGACTGGGTGCTAGTCATCGGAGGGGCAAGCGGAGTCGGATCGGCAGCCATTCAAATCGCACGTCAGCTCGGAGGGCGAGTCATCGCCCTCGCTTCCAGCGAGCCAAAACGAACGCTCTCTTCCTCTCTCGGCGCGGAGTTCGTGCTCGATTCCAATGATCCGCAATGGGCTCGAGAGGTTCGTCACCTGACAGGCAAACGGGGCGTGGACGTGGTGGTGGAGCATGTGGGAGGAGACACTTTCCTGCGCGCCTTGGACTGCCTGGCAAGGGGAGGCTCGATTGTGACTTGCGGAGCCACTGCGGGCCGTGAAATCCAGCTGAATCTCTGGCCTCTGTTTGTGAAGCAGCAGCGCCTAATCGGCAGTTATGGACGTAACCGCGCCGATTTGGAGAGCACCTTGGAATGGGCGGAGAGTGGAAAACTGAAGCCGGTCATCGATCGCATCTTCCAGCTCAAGGATGCACCCAAGGCATTCGAGGCGCTTCGACAACGTCAGGTGCTCGGAAAAGTCCTGATCAATCCCTGAACTGCACGACCGCCCTGTGCCGCCTTACTTGGATTTCTCGGAGAGTTTCCGAATCTTTGCGTGCACCTTCGCCGCTATCCCCATGTAGTCCTCCTTGGTCGCGAGCTGGACTGCTTGCGCGATGCACTCACGGGATTTCTTCTCTTCCTTCATCACTTCGAAATAGAGACCTAGATAGAGGTTGGCATAGAAGAGTTGCCGCTGTCGGGTGGTTGGAGACGGGTTGCCAGCGGAGGCCGCAGCGAGCACATCTGCCGGGGTGGAGTGACCGCCGAGCAGAGCGTGGATCGCCATCATAGGAATCCGCGAATCGACCGCGATCGGCATCAGCGATAGACGTGCTTTTTCCACACCCTCCAAACGCGCCACACAAAAGAAATGCCAGGCAGCATTTTCGACGTCCTGAGGGTTGACGCTCTGGTGCAGCTCAAACTGCTGGCGTCCCTCGGCAAATCGGTCGGCGTAGTAGTAGGCAATCCCGCGCTGCCAATGGTGAGCGATCTGGTCGGGATTGAGCGTCAGGTAACGGTTAAAATCCTGAATTGAGTCCTCCACATGAGCGAGTCGGAACTGTTCGATCCCGCGGAGCTGATAGATGTCTCCCTGGGTGGGATCGAGGTTAATGCTCTTGGTGAAATCCTCAGCGGCCTTGGTCGAATCTCCAGCAGTGCTGTAGAATCGGCCACGCGCAAAGTATCCTCGAGGGTTGTTCGGCTCCGCTCGGATCGCTTTGTTGATCAGTGAGAGCGCCTGAGGACGATCCCCCCGTGCGTACGCCTGCTGCGCGCCATCCAAAATCGCCCCGGCGGTCACGACTTCCTTGGGAGGCTTGCTGGTGTCAGATACAGCCGCGTGCAACCCGATCTTAGACAGAAACAGCGCCCCAAAAACAACACTAACACTCTGGCCAGCGATCCACCGGAAGAGACGACATGCGTTCATGGACGGCGACCCTAGCAGGCGCGTGAGCTTCGGCGAGCACAACATGCGTGAAGAAACCCACCCCACCTCCGACGGTCGACTAGGGGCGCTGATCGTTCGTATAAGTGAGGCGAAGCAAGGTCGAGTGTGTTGCACCGTCGAGTGCCATCAGGAAAGGAAGCGTGACTGCTTTGGCCATCTGCCCCGGAGCCTCTGAAGCGGGCAGCGGCTCGGGAATCACGGCCTGCCAGGACGCTCCCATCACCGCGATGTCGAATTCCAGGAACTCGCCCAGAATCACACCATTCGTGCCCGCGTTGAGAGTGACAAATTGAACCTCATCGACTTCACCACGCCCCCGTGCGTCAAGGGTGATGGCAACACTCCGATCTGCCCATTGCAGCCGCAGCTTCTTTCCAACCACCGAAAGTCCTTTGGAAATCAAGAGGCTTCCCGTGAATCGAAGCTTCCGGAAGCGTGCATCACGCGCTCCTGCGACCCGTTCCACCTGACCTGCAGAGACTCTCAGCGCGTCTGAGCTCTTGGTGAGCCCCAGGAATGCGGAAGCTGCAGATCGATCGACTCCGGGCGAGACTTTCGAGTGCACTGTATAGAACGCGAACATCCCTTCCATCATATGGTCGGCAACATGGCACTGCATCAACCAGGTCCCCGGATTATCGGCCACCATGTCCGCCACCTTCATGCTTCCAGGGAGCAGCTCCACAGTGTCCGTCTCTCGACGCCCTTCCTCCAGCACCGGGTGACCATGCCAGTGAACCGAATGAAAATCCTCCTGGCCACCCAGTCCCATGGTATACCAACGCACTCGATCTCCTTCGTTGATGTCCAGTCCCTGCAGATTTCCGAAGGTGAATCCATTGATCGCGTGGCGGGCCCCCTGGGCACGGAGCTCGAGATAATCCGAGAACGTGCGCGGAGTCAGGATGCTGACCCCATTGGGAGGAAGAGGTACCGCGCCGGACTTGGCTGCGAAAGGATCGAGAAGCGATCCCGTCTCATCGAAAATCATGAAGAGGGCGGGAATTTCCCGATCAATGTCGTTCGGGGTGCCATCGGGTCGAGCGCGCTCCGGATCCGTCACGATCAGCATGCCCAACAACCCGAGGTTGATCTCCTCATCGTCGTGAACATGACTGTGATAGAGCCAGGCTTTCGAGCTCGGCTCGTTGGGTTGGGGACCCGATCGCGACTCGAGCTTCCAGACGTAGGTGAAACGCGCCTTCGGGCCTACCGCGCCTCCCAGCCCAGGCCGGGGTTTGTAATACGCCCCCTCGCTGTCCTTGTCATAGCGGACTCCGTGTGGATGCATCGAGAGCGGACGTTCACTTCGATTCAGGAACGTCACCGCGAGATATTCCCCCACAACTCCGCGCAGCACCGGACCCACAATTCCAAGCCGCAAATCTTTTGAAACCCGGGTAGTGAAGGTGTCGTCGGCATATTGAACGTAACGGAGCTTTCGCGCCCGGGTGCTCACCTCACGCTGTGGCGTCGTGGGAACAGCACCGCAAATCGGATCCTTGTTGACCGGCGCGTAGTCCCAGAGCTGCCATTCCGCAGCGATGTAGTAGTGACGCGTCTGGGTAGCATCAGGCACCTGACCAAAGAAACGGCCGCCCTGATCGCCCGCTTCTGCGGTCACTGTGGGGGTGGCGCGATTCGTGGAGGTCGAGGTCCAGCGATAGCTATGGCCGAGCGAGCAGTAGGGAGCCCACAAAGCGACTCCTACCAGGAAAACGGGCATCCGTCCGAAGTTCATCCGTGAGCTCATCTGAGGTCAAAACGAGAATCGCGGTCAAGGATTTAGCAGAGCACGGAAAAACCGCTCGGCCACCGGCGTTGAACTCGACGGCTCGGTCCACTCCAAGAATCCCGTCATGTCCGCCTGAGCGGTGAAGGCGCCTGACCAGCCAGTAAGATCCGGCGAGATCTCGATCGTATACGTGCGTCCGGGGAGCCCATGAACCGTTACGCGATTCAGACCATCAGATCCGGTCGACAGCGTCACGCGGGTCTGGACTTTGTGGAACGTCATCTGACCCGAAGTGTAGACCGCTGGCAAAGCGTGAAAAGCGGGGTCCCGCAGACTGCGGAGAGTCGGACTGCTTCCGAAGGAGATCGTGATCGGATCGGTGGCCGTGTCCGCAGCGAGGAAATAGACCCACGCGATCAGCTGCTGGCCTGCGGGCAGAACCTCAACTCCAGGCAGGCTCAAAGACATGCCGAGCTTTCCAGGCAAACCAACGTTGGTGAAAAACGCAATGCTCGCCCCATCTGTTACCGTCGTGGTCGTGGCGACCAGCGGCGTTAGCGATCCAGCGTCGAAATTCAGACTGAAGCTGAACGCGCTCTCGTTTCCTTGCGCTGCGATCCAGATGGGCACCGCGACCATGCCGCCGTCTGCGGCATCGCTCAGGCCCACGCTTAACACACGCGGATTGGTGGTCACAGACACCCCAACGCCATCGCTTGGCGTGGATCCCGCAGCGTTGGATACGCTGACTTGATAACTGCCGACAGCGGTAAGCGGCACCTCTCTCAGAAGAAGGGTCGCAGCATCAACCCCGCTGATGCCCGCTCCATTGGACAGCGGCAAACCGTCCTTAAACCACTGGTAGATCATCGGAAGATCACTCTCCGCAACCACCTTGAGAGACACGTCCGTTCCTTCAAACGCGTTCACGCCGACCGGCTGGCTCAGAATGACCGGAGCAAGAGGCTTGCGATGGAGCGTGAGCTCGCCTCCCTGATAAAGGGCGGCAAGCCGGGAATTGTCCACCGCGCGTATATCGCGCAGCACTGGATTGGACCCAACGCTGAGCGGCGTCATGGCCGCGTCCGAAGCCGACGGATCCGTGGCAAACGAGACGACAGCGAGGATCCGATCTCCGACCGTCAAGTGCGCGCCGTGCGCAAGCTCCACTCGCAATCCGAGCAGGCCGAGCGAAACCTGATCGAGAGTGGTGGTGATGGAAGCGCCGGCAGTGTCTGGCGACGCGGAAACATGCAGATAGGTGAGAGTTCCTGGATCAAATGCGAGGCTGAGCGCAATCGAATGCTCATCTCCTTGCGAGGAAAGCGTGATGGGTATCTCCACCGTGTCTCCGGCGAACACGTCCTGATTCCCGATCCGCAGGAGTCGGGGATTTTCCACCACAACGACCAGGGCAGGGTCACTGCTCGCCTCACCATACGGATTGGTCACCAGGACGCCATAGCTGCCAGCACTTCCTGGAGTCACCTCGGTCAACCGAAGCGTCGAAGTGAGCGACCCGGAAACATTTCCACTCTCGGAGAGCGGAATCCCATTTTTAAACCACTGATAGCTTAGAGGCACGTCCCCGGTGGCCGTCGCTTGCAACACCACATCGCCGGCTTGAACGACATTCGTGCCCGAAGGCTGGACGCTGATAGACGGAGGCAGGGGACGCCGATTGAAATGGATCTGACCGCCCTGGAACACCGCCGGTATCGGGAGCGAGGCCATATCGCGCACCTCGCGTGCGAACGGTTGATGGGTCACCATCAGACTCGTGCCAGCTCCATCCAAGGCCGAGGCCGAAACCGTAAAGGACAGCACGGCGAACTTCTGATCCCCAGTGCTGATCACTTGGCCGTCCGGGAGTGTTGCGCGGATACCGAGAATCCCCTGGGCCGCCTGATCCACGTTGAGCTCCAGCGTCAGGGTGATTCCGCCCGAAATCGCACCCAACTGAGGGGTGCTGAGCAAGGTGGGATCGAACTGTACGCTGAAGGCAATCGCATGCTCGTCGCCTTGTGATTGGATGAACATCGGCAAACTGGCCTGCTCACCAATGAAGGCGTTTTCAGAATCCAGCCGCACGAGTCGCGGGTTGGCCGTCACGGTGACTACCGCAGGGGTAGTCACCGCTTGGCCGTAGGGATTTTTCACGGTCAGCTCGTAGCTCCCCGATGCCGATCCATCGACTTCGCTCAATACGAGCGAAGCGGTCGCGGATCCGCTCACTCCTGGTCCATCGACGAGCAGAACGTTTCCCCGTCTCCATTCGAAAGAAAGCGGAGGATCACCCGCAAGCGAAGCGAAGAGCATGACTTGGCCACCCTGGAGCACATTGGTCCCGGAGGGTTGAATCAGAATCGACGGCGGCACGGTTGGTCGTCGCAGCGTCACCACGCTGCCCTGAAAAACAGTCGGGAGTTTTTGCAGCCCGAGATTTCGAGTTTCTCGCACGGTGGGAACATTACCCAAAGTGATTTGAGTAACACTCGCATCCGCTGCGGAAGCGACCCCTTCAAAAA
>JAYTTC010000343.1:0-6161 GCA_043745255.1 Verrucomicrobiales bacterium | reverse complement strand
CCCGGTGAACGGCTGGACCCTGGTGATGGGGGCGGACCTCCCAGATCCGGGCGACGACGTCGATGAATGCTTCCATTTCCTCACTCGTATCAGCCGTCAGCTGGGAGAGGTACAGTTTTTCAGCATGAACCGGCTGTTCAGCCATCACGGCTGGGTGCTATTGCACAACGGCAGAGTGAGGCGTGCTTACGCCTGGAACGGCCAAACACTCTGGAATCAGGGCGTGCCGACGGAAGCCGAAGCGGCTTTAAAATTAAACACCTTTGACTACTTCGAAACCGCCGAGCCGAGCTTTTTTAGTCACGCTGATCCCATGGGCGCGACCACCGAGAAGGTAACCCTGCTCGCCGCACGCTGGAGCGTTGATCCCACGACCGTCGATTTCCGATCTCTTCGAGATACCCACGGGATATCCGGTCGATTCTCGCTGTTCCCACCTCCTTGATGAGAGTTCTGATCTTGAGGTGCCAGACGGCGTTTCTGCGGGGATCAACTCACGTTTTCGGTTAGAATTACCCATTTCTTTAAATTATTAGAGCCATGCCCTCCGTCTGCCCCAACTGCGGTGAAGTGATTTCGGAGGATGCCGCAGTTTGCCCGGAATGTGGATCAGATGAAAAGACTGGGTGGTCGGATCGGGCGACGGGACAGCGACTGGATCTCTCGGAGGACGACTTTGACTATGACGGGTTCGTCCGGGAGGAGTTTAGAGCGGAGGAAGTCGCACGGGTGAAGCCCCATGGAATGGGTGGGTTTTGGTGGTGGATGGCGGTTGGACTCCTCGCGTTGATCGTTTGGCGATTTGTCTTTGCGCGATGAGCGTTTCTCTCTCTCACTCAAGCCTCGGTTTGCGCCTAATTTGAGATTGAGTTTCCCGATTCTCTTTTTACACTCTCCGAGCCTGTTCCTGGCTGGAAATTCCGTTCTGCCTTTGCGTCCCAGCAGTGTTGTTCTGTTGTTCGTGAGGGCTCGAGTTTGGGATTTACCGGGGACGGAAGAATTGACCTGATCCACCTGTCACCATGCCGATACTGAATCTTAAAGCCGCTGGCTCTTACCGTTGGGACATGCTCGCCCTGGGCGAGATCATGCTCCGCCTGGACCCTGGCGAAACCCGTGTCAGGGTCGCCCGCGAATTCAAAGTCTGGGAAGGGGGCGGCGAATATAATGTCGCTCGAGGGCTTCGCCGTTGCTTCGGCCTCAAAACCGCCGTTGCTACTGCTTTCGCCGACAATGACGTGGGGCGGTTGCTGGAAGACTTCGTTCTCCAAGGGGGGGTGGCCACGGACTATATCCTCTGGAAGCCCTTCGATGGGGTGGGGCGCGTCACTCGCAATGGATTGAATTTTACTGAGCGCGGCTTCGGTGCGCGGGGCGCAGTCGGAATTCCAGATCGCGGAAATACCGCCGCCAGCCAGCTCAAGCCCGGCGATTTTGATTGGGATGAGATCTTCGGCAAACAGGGTGTTCGATGGCTCCACACTGGAGGCATTTTTGCAGCCTTGAGCGAGAGCACCGCCGCCTTGGTGGAAGAGGCGGTGATCGCCGCCAAGAAATACGGCACCATCGTCTCCTATGACCTGAACTACCGGCCCAGTCTGTGGAAAAGTATCGGCGGGTTAAAGAAGGCCCAGGAGGTCAACCGTCGGATCGCCAGAAATGTGGATGTGATGATCGGAAATGAGGAGGATTTTACGGCAAGCCTGGGATTTCACGTGGAAGGTGCCGATGAGAATCTCCTTCATATCGACGTCACGGCTTTCAAGAAGATGATCGAGGCCGCAGTGCGGGAGTATCCCAACTTCAAAGTCGTGGCGACCACTCTGCGTGCCGCCAAGACCGCCACGCTCAATGATTGGGGAGCTATCTGCTACGCAGGAGGGAAATTCTATCAGTCAATCCAGCGCGATGATCTGGAAATTCTGGATCGAGTGGGTGGGGGAGACAGCTTCGCGTCTGGTTTAGTTTACGGTTTCCTGACCACCGACGACGCCCAGAAGGCCGTTGAGTATGGTGCTGCTCATGGGGCTCTCGCGATGACCACTCCTGGAGATACCTCCATGGCATCCAAGGATGAGGTGGAAAAGCTGATGAAGGGCGGAGGAGCCCGCGTGCAGCGCTAGCCCGCATAGTTCATAGCTACGCGCGAGTCAGGAGGTGGGTTGCAGGCAAAAAGAGCGCTTTTGCAGGGGTTACGCCATGCGGGCTGGTAGCCTGTCGGGCCTACTCCCCCGCAGATGTGAGTTCTGCCGTGGAGCTCGTTTCCTTTGAGCTATCCTTCAGGAATCGTCGTGACAGGCTGCTGGATATTTTCCTTCGGAAAAAAGAGCCGATGCAAGAATGCTTTCCTTGAAAGTGGAGCCAGATCGAGTGCTAAGGTTCCATTATCAATAACGTTTCCAAAAACGATCCTATTAGCGACAGAATCAGCGTCGAATCCGATGCCGAGACCGACACTGCTTGCCTGGGTGAAGCGACGGAGGGGAAACTCGGATTCAGAACGTCGATTTCCCGAGGGGAAAACACTTTACACCTCGGGAGGAGGATCGCACATACTCCCCTGTGCCAGTGACAACCGCGCAAAAGGGTCGGCTACCGGGTGAGCAGCCGATTGCCACTGCAAAGCCGACTCACCCTTCGCTTTCGCAGGTAAAGACCGCAGTCGAGCGGTCGCAGCATTTTCTTCTCAGCGAACTTAAGCCCGAAGGCTACTGGGTGGGGGAATTGATGGTGGATTCTACCATCGTATCCGATACGGTTGCCTATCACCACTGGAACGGAAAAGTTGATCGCGACTGGGAGCGCAAAGCGGTGAACCATATTCTCTCGATGCAACTTGCTGAGGGAGGTTGGAACATTTACCACGGCGGACCGTCGGACGTAAACGCAACCATCAAGGCTTACCTGGCGCTGAAGTTGGCAGGAGTGTCGATCACCGATCCAAGGATGCTCAAGGCTCGCGAAGTAGCCCGGCGTTTGGGAGGGGTGCCGAGGATGAACACATTCGCAAAGCTCTACCTCGCTCTGATTGGTCTCTATCCCTGGAGGTATGTGCCGACCATTCCCTGCGAGGTGCTTCTGATTGGAAAGTGGTTTCACGTTAACTTTTGGGACATGAGCAACTGGAGCCGTGCGATGCTCGTTCCGCTTGCCATCATCAACCATTTCAAACCGACACGGCCCTGTCGTGTCACCCTGGATGAGCTCTACCCTGAAGGCTTTCATGAGCGAGACCTTGCTCTTCCGCGTGATCCGAAATGGTTCACTTGGCGCAATTTCTTTCTCTCACTCGACAATCTCCACCGATTCGCTGAGCTCTGGGCGCAGGCGGGCATTCACCCCTTCCGTCGTCGTGCACTCAAGAAGGCTGAGGCGTGGATGTTGGAGCGCTTCGAAGGATCGGATGGTCTAGCGGCGATCTTCCCAGCCATGTTAAACGCGTTAATCGCGTTAAAAGCTCTAGGGTATCCAGACGATCATCCGCAGGTTCGTCGCGCCGAGTATGAGCTCAAAAAACTCGAGCATGAGACCGCTCACAGCGTTCGGATCGAACCCTGCTTCTCCCCTGTTTGGGACACGGCCATCACTCTTATCTGCTTGTACGAATCGGGGGTTCCCAGCAACCACCCCGCGATGAAGAAGGCCACTGCCTGGATGATGGATCGCGAGATCCGTTTTCGAGGGGATTGGTATCATAAAAACCCTGCCAAAGTGGAGCCAAGCGGGTGGGTCTTTGAGTTCAACAATAAGTGGAACCCGGATGTGGATGACACCGCCATGGTGCTGCTGGCGCTCCGCAATATCCCGACCGACGATTTGCAACGCCGCGATGAGTGCTTTCAGCGCGGCATGAAATGGATGATGGCGTTTCAGTGCCGCGACGGCGGCTGGGCTGCCTTCGACAAGGACTGCACCAAGAGCATCTTGGAGAAGGTTCCATTTGCAGACCACAATGCCATGTTGGATCCGGAATGTGCTGACATTACCGCCCGGATCCTGGAGTTGCTCGGTTACGAAGGATACTCGATCGATCATCCCCAAGTTCGCAAAGCATTGGATTACGTCCGAAGCCAGCAGGAGCCCGACGGGTCATGGTATGGGCGTTGGGGTGTGAACTACATCTACGGAACCTGGCAAGTGCTTCGCGGCCTCAGCGCCATGCACCTCAACATGCACAAGCCATGGCTTTTAAAGGCCAGGGATTGGTTGGAAAGCGTCCAGCGTCCAGATGGAGGTTGGGGAGAACGTTGCAACACCTATGACGATCCGGTCCACAAAGGACAAGGACCCAGTACAGCGTCTCAAACCGCCTGGGCGATTATGGGCCTGCTCGCGTTTGGTGAGCCGCATCGTGCCAGCGTTCAGAGGGGCATCGACTATCTGGTTCGCACTCAGGAACTGGATGGTTCTTGGACTGAGGCCGAAACCACGGGTACCGGGTTCCCGCGGGTTTTTTATCTGAAATACGACATGTACCGGAACACCTGGCCCTTGCTGGCTCTGGGCACTTATCAGAAGTGCGTTGCAAAAAACGAGCCCGTGACACAGAGGCAAAATTCAGCAGCGGATTCTAAAGGTCATCCGAGCGGAAACGGGCACGCGAACCGGGCGTATTTCGAACCCTTGATACCCACTCCCGCGCCCCCCAAGCCCTGAGGCAGGCTGCCACCGCTCGATTTTCAGCCGACGAGTTCAGCCGCGACACGCGCAGTTCTTGACGGGCCGAAGGCCATCCCAGCCTTGGGCAACGCCCAAGGTGCCGGGTCCATCGACACCCTAGAGGGCTGAAGGCCCGATCCATCGGCGCAACTTCAGCCCTCAGGGTGTTTTTGCGGCGTTGTCCTGGGGCCTTGCCCACAGGCTGAGATGGGGCGCGCCGTTGGCGCTGAAGTCCGACGGGTTAGGGAAGCTTTCGCCAAACCGTATTTCCGAGGAGAACTTCCAAGAGGAGTGCTATCAACGCTGGAACCGCAGCCCAGGCAAATCGCTCGTCGGTTTGCACATATTTCTTCACCTCGACCTCGGTTTTCTCCAGGGCGTCAATCTCTGCATAGATACGGCTCAGCGTTTCAGAGCTGTCCGCGCGATAGTATTTGCCTCCCGTCATTTCCGCGATCTTTCCGAGGGTGTCCTCGTCGATATCCACCGGGATCATTTGATAGCGCTTGTAGCCGAGTGGATCCTGGTAAGGCATGGGTGCCTTCCCTCGGATACCCACACCTATGGTGTAGACCTTGATTCCGAGAGTTTTAGCGGCTTCAGCTGCAGTCAGCGGCTGAATCTTGCCCGCGTTGTTTTGTCCATCTGTCATGAGAATGATGATCTTGCTCTTCGACTTCAGATCTCGCAGCCGATTGATCGAGTTTGCGAGTCCCGAGCCGATGGCCGTGCCGTCTTCGATGGTGTGGAGCTGAAGTCGATCGATGTTCTGCAATAGGAACGAGTGATCGAGGGTCAGCGGAGATGCGACATAGTCGCGCCCGGCGAAGGCAACAAGTCCGATTCGGTCTCCGGGCCGCTTCGCGACAAAACCTTTCAATACCTCTTTTGCCATGAACAGCCGGTTGACCTGCTCCCCCTTATAGCGGAAATCCTCCGATTCCATGCTACCTGAGAGATCGATCGCCACGGCGATGTCGATGCCGCTGGCTTTGACCGAGGTTTCGGTCTGGACCTCTTGTGGCCGAGCGAGGCCGATGATGAATCCCGCCATCGCGATCCAGCGAAGCGAGGCCAGGATCCTGCCGGCGTAGGAGCGGTTGAGGCCAGCGATCGGCTTCACGAGTTGAACCGATGAGTAGAGAAAGGCCGATTGCTGACCGCGCTTGCCTTTCAACCAGGCGAGCAAAGGTATCGTCAGCAGGAGCAACAGAAACCATGGATGGGCAAAGGTCATGGCGCTGGTGTTGGAGGATTGCTCGCGGTTTGAACCGCGTTCGCGACCGGCGAGGTCTCATCGATCAGGCGCTCTGCGACCGCATATAAGATGCGAAGCTCCGACTCAGTCGGTTCCAGTCGAGCGAACTTCACCAGGTCGCATCGTTCCAGAAACTGGACGAGGGTCATCTTCTGATCGGGAAGCAGATGCTCTGAGTGCTGGAGCTCCTGGAGAAACTCTTCGGTAGTTCGATCGGGTGCCTGGAGGCTGAAGCACTCCTCCA
>JAYTTC010000342.1:0-1694 GCA_043745255.1 Verrucomicrobiales bacterium | reverse complement strand
TCCCACTGCTTGACTCCCCCGGTTTCAGCACCGGGCCGAAGCTTTGGAAGAGAACGGGAGGAAGAATCGCCTCCATCAGCTCGCGACCGAGACCCTCCTCCCCCTCCCAGCCAAATGTCTTCGCGGCAGCCGGGTTGAACTCCAGGATTTTCCCCTCCGCGTCGAGATTGATGATGCAATCCGGAGACGCCTCCATGATCGCGGATTTGCGGGCCTCGCTCTCCTGCAGCGAGTGTTCCGCCTGTCGGCGCTCGGTGATATCCCGGGCCGTGGCGTATACCAACGACTGGCGCGGGACTGACGACGCTCTCCATTGAAGCCATCGCAAGGTCCCATCGGACGCGACACAGCGCGTTTCAAATTCCAGCGGAAAGGCCCCCTCGGCGAGGGAGCGGAAGGAGTCGCTCATTCGTTTTCGATCCTGAGGATGAATCCATTCAGCCAAAGGCTGCCGAACCAAATCCTCGATCGAAAACCCCAGCGTTCGCTGCCACTGGGGATTGAGCTGAACGATGCTTCCCTTGCCATCCACGATGCAGAGCAGATCGCTCGACAGCATGAAGAACCGGTCCCGCTCTTCCGCCAGCCGCTTCTTATCCGCCCGCTCAACGCGTTCGGCGATGACGCGTTCAATCACCATGGGCAGCCGACCTAGGTGGTCCTTCACCACATAGTCAGCCACACCACAGCGCAGGGCCTCGGCGACGTTTTCCTCGCCAATCGACCCGCTCACGAGAACCACCGGAATATCCCGGCGCAGCTTTCGCAGCAGATCTACCACCTCGGTGCCGAGCCAGTCCTTCAACTGGTAGTTCACCAGAATGACATCGTAGGGGGTTGCCCAAAGTCGGACGGTAAATTCCTCGCGTGTGGCCACCCAATCCATCTGAACGCTCCAGCCCGAACGAGCGAGCTTGTTCCGGCATAGCTCCGCGTCATCGGAATCATCTTCCAAATGCAAGATTCTCAACGGCCGGGAGGGAAAGTTCTCGGGGGAGGTATTCCCTCCGTGGTCCGGACCCGGTTCGCGTTTTGTGATTTGAAGTTCGTCAGACATCGAGAGTGCTTCGCCAGCTCCCATTCTACCCAGTCACTCCTATGAATCGTCCGCTGCTTGATCGGGTTTAGCCTCCTTACGATGGATTTTTCAAAAGCCTCAATTTCGAGCGCCTCGATGCCGATGGAAAAGCCAATGTCTCCTCTCGCATGGGGGGGAACGGGAAGAAATTTTCTTAGAAAGATCCAGATGAAAATGGAGTTTCAGAATCTGATCAGAGTGGCGAGTCTCGGCTGGCTGGTCGCTACCAGCGCATGGGCCGACCACGAGCCGGCGTCGGCGACCGAAACCGAGTCGCCCAAACCCTCCGCCAGCGTCTCACGCAAGGGAGTGGACCAGACCTTGGCCCTCATTCGCGAGGCCTCCCTGGCGCTTCTCAAGGAGGGAAATCAGCGCTTCGTCGCGAACCAATCCCGTCATCCCAATCAGGATCTGACCCGACGCGCCACCGCGGTGGCAGAAGGCCAGAAACCGTTCGCAACCATCCTCGCCTGCTCTGACTCTCGCAGTCCGGTCGAGGTCCTGTTTGACAGAGGGGTAGGAGATCTGTTTGTCGTCCGCGTGGCGGGAAACGTCGCGGACGAAAGCCCGCTGGCCACCATCGAGTATGGGGTAGAACACCTGAACACGCCCCTGC
>JAYTTC010000341.1:0-6180 GCA_043745255.1 Verrucomicrobiales bacterium | reverse complement strand
ATCTTCCAAGGGCAGGGAATGATGGCTCGACACCTCCGAGAACAAACTCGGGTTATTTGATTTTATGCCAGTCAAAAGCTTTAGGCCTTTAACGCCGTCGACGCGATATATCACCATCGCGTCGTATGACGACATTACGAAGACCCGGCCCGAGAAGAACCTGGTGATCATCAAGAAAAAATCCGGAGGGCGCAATGCCCACGGACGGATGACCAGTCGTGGTATCGGCGGTGGGCACAAGCAGAAGATTCGTTCAGTCGATTTCCGCCGCAACAAACACGGCATCGAGGCCAAGGTCATTGCCATCGAGTACGATCCGGGTCGCAGTGCGCGACTGGCTTTGTTGGAATATAGCGACGGCGAGAAGCGCTACATCATCGCTCCGGTTGGGCTTGGAGTGGGTGCTAAAGTCATGAGCGGCCCGACTGCGCCCCCCGAGCTCGGTAACAGCATTCCTCTTAAGTCCGTGCCGGTCGGGATTCCGATTCACAACATCGAGCTCACCCCGGGTCGCGGCGGCCAGATCGTCCGCTCAGCCGGAAGTGCCGCAACTCTGATGTCTCGCGCGGATGGCTATGCGCTCATCCGACTCCCTTCTGACGAGATTCGCAAAATCAACGAGACTTGCGTCGCAACCGTGGGCCAGGTGAGCAACCCGGATCACAGCAAAGTGGTCCTCGGGAAAGCAGGTCGCAGTCGGCATCGTGGGATCCGTCCGATCAACCGTGGTGTGAGTCGTAACCCGGTGGATCATCCGAACGGCGGCGGTCAAGGTAAGTCAAAGGGCGGTGGTGGTCGTCAGCATCTGACGTCCCCGTGGGGTCTCCTTGCGAAAGGATTCCGTACGCGGAATAAACGCAAATTTTCCAACCGGTTCATCCTGGTTCGCCGCGATGGCCGTCCGATGAAGCTCAAGTAAGCCTAGACTATGGGACGCTCAATTAAAAAAGGTCCGTTTGTGGATCATCATCTTCTGGACAAAATCCAGAAGGCGCATGCAGCCAACACCAAGACCCCGATCAAGACCTGGTCGCGGCGATCGATGATCACGCCGGATTTCGTTGGACTCACGTTCAACGTTCATAACGGGAAGATTTTTAATCCTGTGTTTGTGACCGAAAACATGGTGGGCCACCGGCTCGGCGAGTTTTCCCTCACCCGCACGTTCAAGAAGCACGGTGCTCATACCGCCAAGGCGGAGGCCAAGTAGTCATGAACGTTCTCGCAATTACTCGAAATGTCCGTATGTCCGCGCAAAAGATGCGCGAGGTGGTGCGTCAAATCCAGGGTCTGCCCGCCCTCAAGGCGCAGGCAGTTCTGGCTTTCGTTCCGCGAAAATCCGCCCGAGTGGTAGCCAAGACTTTGAAGTCGGCTATCGCTAATGCGGAAAACAACAATGGCCTGAAGGCGGCGGACTTGGTGGTGCGCGAAGCGGTCGCCTGCACCGGCCTGACCATGAAACGCTTTACTCCGAAGGCCCGTGGGTCGGCTGGTCCGATCCTTAAGCGGACCTGTCACGTTCGAATTGTGCTCTCTAACGACTAAACGATATGGGGCAAAAGACTAATCCGATCGGATTCCGCATCGCAGTCAACAAGGACTGGCGTTCCAAATGGTACGCGGACAAGAAAGATTTCGCTCGTCTGTTGATTGAAGATCAACTGATCCGTTCGATTCTCAAAAAGAAACTCGAAGGTGCGTCGGTTCCTCGCATCCTGATCGAGCGAGCGGCCACCCGCTGCCGGGTGACCATTCTTACCGCCCGACCGGGCGTGGTGATTGGTCGCAAAGGCTCAGAGATTGATAAGCTGAAGGAGGAACTCAGCAAAATGACCGGCAAGGAAATCTATGTGGATATCCTTGAGGTTAAGAATCCCGAGCTCGATGCGCAGTTGGTGGCGGAAAACATCGCGCTCCAGCTTGAGCGTCGTGTTTCCTTCCGTCGCGCGATGAAGAAAGCCTTGCAGACCGCCATGGACTTGGGTGCAGAGGGGATCAAAATCCGCTGTGGTGGGCGCTTGGGTGGTGCTGAGCTGTCTCGCGTGGAAATGTATCACGAGGGGAGCGTTCCCTTGCATACCCTCCGAGCCAACATTGACTATGGTTTCGCGGAAGCGAAGACCATGTATGGCGTTCTCGGAGTGAAGTGCTGGATCTGCAAGCAAGAAGACAAAAAAGACAAGCCCCAGCCTACAGCTCGGGCAGTCGATGCCCCCGCAGCGATGCCTGCAGGCAAATAATTTAAGTTACAAGAGACCCGTATGCCATTACAGCCCGCAAGAGTAAAGTATCGCAAAATGCACCGGGGAAGCCGGTCTGGCACCGCGCATCGCGGTTCGACAGTCGCATTTGGCGAGTATGGTTTAATGGCGATGGAGCGCTGCTGGCTCGATACCAAGCAAATCGAAGCCGCCCGCGTGGCGATTGCCCGCAATATGAAGCGACGCGGCAAGGTCTGGATCCGTGTGTTTCCTCACAAGTCTTTCACCAAGAAACCCCTCGAAACTCGAATGGGTAAGGGTAAGGGTCCTTTGGAATCTTGGGTCGCGGTGATCCGACCGGCAAACATTCTCTTTGAGGTGGATGGTGTTCCTCTGGCGCTCGCTCGGGAGTCCCTTCGTTTGGCTGCCACGAAGCTCCCGATTCGTACCAAATTCATCTCGCGGCATCACTTGTCGTAATTGCTCACGATCATGAAATTCACTGACCTGAAAGATCAGACCATTGTGGAACTTACGGCGAAAGGCCGTGATATCCGGCAGCAGCTGTTCAAGCTGCGGCTTCATCAGGCGACCAGCCAGCTGGAGAAGGTATCTGAACTCCGCAATCTCCGCCGAAGCGTCGCGCGGATCGAAACCCGTATTTCCCAACTGCGAAAACAAGCTGCCTGATTGAGTATGGAACAGACCAATAAAACCGGCGGACATCGCAAAGAAAGATTGGGCGAGGTGGTTTCAAACAAGATGGCTAAGACCATCGTTGTTCGAGTCGAACGGCGATTCCCCCATCCGAAGTATAAGAAGGTCGTGACGCAGTATAAGAAATTTTATGCGCACGATGAAAAGAGTGAGGCCAAGCCTGGCGATCGCGTGCGGATTCAGGAATCGCGTCCGCTGTCCCGCATGAAGCGCTGGCGTCTCTTGGAAGTGGTTGAACGTAACACCGAGGCGACTCCGGTCGCCGTCTAGGATTTCGAGCTATGCTGCAGATTCGTTCCATTATGGACGTGGCCGATAACAGCGGTGCCAAGCGCGCCGCTGCAATCGGGGTTTTGGGTCGGAACCAGCGCTATGCGCGCATTGGTGACGTGATCAAGGCGCACATCAAGGAAGCGGCCCCGGACGGGACCGTGAAGAAGGGTGAAGTCGTGAATGCCGTCGTGGTTCGCACTCGCAAAGCGATCCGTCGATCGGACGGTTCCTACCTTCGTTTTGATTCCAATGCGATTGTCATCATTGATAAGGATAACAATCCGCGTGGAACTCGCATCTTTGGTCCAGTGGCTCGCGAACTCCGGGAGAAGCGGTTCATGAAGATCATTTCACTCGCACCGGAGGTCATCTGAGGTATGGCAAAACAGCATGTTAAACGTGGAGACGACGTTGTCGTTATCGCAGGAGCAGAGCGCGGCAAGCGTGGAAAGATCATCCGCGTGCTTACTAAGAAGGATCGAGTGGTCATTGAAGGATTGATGATGATCAAACGCCACATGCGTAAGAGCCAGTCGCATGCTCAGGGATCAATTGTGGAGCGCGAAGGCAGTATCCATATTTCGAATGTAATGCTCGCCGCGCGCTTTGACGCCAAAGCCGCGAAACGCGGTGCGGTCAAGACCGCGTAAGCGAACAATTTAATCAGCGGACATGAAACCCAGACTTTACACGAAATACCAGACCGAGGTTCAGCCGGCGCTAAAAAAGAACCGCGGCTACAAGAACGTCCACCAAGTTCCGCGAATCGAAAAAATCGTGGTAAACATGGGCGTGAGCGCGTCTTTGGAGAAGGGTGCGATCGATGACGCTCTCAAGGATTTGCAGATGATCACGGGTCGCAAACCCGTGATTAGCAAGTCGAGAAAGAGCATTGCTAATTTCAAGCTTCGTGAAGGTCAACCGATCGGGTGCCGAGTCACCCTGCGTCGGGAGGTAATGTATGAGTTTCTCGATCGTCTCGTTGCGGCGACGCTCCCTCGGATTCGTGATTTTCGCGGAATATCTTCTCGTTCCTTCGACGGACGTGGAAACTACTCACTCGGTATCGCGGATCAGACCGTTTTCCCGGAGATCGAACTCGACAAGATCAAACGGCAGCAGGGTATGGATATCACTATTGTGACTTCTGCACCGACTGACGCCGAAGCTCTCGAGCTCCTCAAAGCGATGGGGATGCCATTCGCGGAGAATCGATAGAATTTACACTCAAGGTATATGGCCAAGACATCCTGGTTGGAACGGAATAAGAAAAAGGCTCGGACCGTGAAGAAATACGCGGCTCTCCGCGCTGAGCTGAAAGCGAAGGGCGACTACGTCGGGTTGACGAAGTTGCCGAGAAATGCCAGCCCAACCCGGTTGGTGAATCGCTGCCGTATCTCCGGCCGTCGTCGTGCCTATATCCGCAAGTACGGCGTTTCCCGTCTGACGTTCCGCGAACTGGCGCTGAACGGATTGATTCCAGGCGTCACCAAGTCCAGCTGGTAACCTATGACAGACTCCATCGCAGATTTGTTGACTCGCATTCGCAATGCCCATCAGGCGTTGCTCCCGGATATTGAGCTTCCTCACTCCAAGCTCAAGGCGAGCATTGCCACCATCCTGAAGCAGGAGGGCTACATCGCTGATGTAGCCGTGGAGGGCAAGACCCTGAAACGTCTGAAGCTGAAGCTGAAATACGACGGCCGTAAAGGCGTGATCACTGGACTCCGTCGCATCAGTTCGCCCGGGTTGCGCCGCTACGTTGGCTCGACCGAGATTCCGCGCGTGCGAAACGGTCTGGGCACGGCGATTCTTTCCACATCGCAAGGCGTGATGAGTGGTGGCGAAGCCCGCAAGAAAAATCTAGGCGGTGAGCTGCTCTGTTTTGTTTGGTAATTTTTAACGCTTTTCGACTATGTCACGAATTGGTAAGCAGCCGGTGCCTATCCCGGCCAAAGTTAAAGTAGAGATCAAGGGTGCCCGGATCTACGTTGAAGGACCCAAGGGCAAGCTTGATTTCAATCTCCATCCCCGCACCAAAGCGGAGGTGAAAGAAAACCAGATTTTGGTTACTCGAGACGGCGATGATGCCGAGGCTAAAGCTCTCCATGGTCTCGGACGGGCGCTGATCAACAATATGGTAAAGGGCGTGAGTGAGGGTTTCGTGAGAAAACTCGAAATTCAGGGCGTCGGATTTAAGGCCGCAGTGGTCGGCAATGTGGTCAACCTCAGCCTCGGGTATTCACACCCGCTGAACTACGCCATTCCCGCTCAAATTAAAGTTACGGTAGAAGAGAACACCAAAGTCACCATAGAAGGACCTGATAAGCAGGTGGTGGGATTGGTCGCTTCCGAAATTCGATCCTTTTATCCCCCTGAGCCTTATAAGGGCAAAGGTGTGCGGTATTCGGACGAGAAGGTTCTGCGCAAGGAAGGCAAGACCGTCCAGTAAACGAATTCATCCCACGGCTGAATCCGTGGAACTACGAACATGCAGAATCAGAAAAAGCAAAAGTTGTTACAGCTTCGGAAATATCGCATCCGGAAACGAGTGGCTGGCACTCCGGTACGGCCCCGACTCTCTGTCAAATTCACCAACGCGCACATCTACGTGCAGTTCGTTGATGATGCGACCCGTGTCACTTTGGTCGCCGCGACTACTC
Organism: Verrucomicrobiales bacterium; assembly: GCA_043745255.1. Lineage (GTDB taxonomy): Bacteria > Verrucomicrobiota > Verrucomicrobiia > Limisphaerales > UBA11320 > UBA11320. Next base: position 326 of record JAYTTC010000341.1, on the reverse strand, counting down.
GTGCCAAAACTCACGGAGGTAAGTTAAAAGCGAACATTGCTGGAGCCACTGAGATCGGCAAGGTTGCTGCGGAAGCCGCCCTTGCCAAGGGAATCAAAAAAGTGGTGTTCGATCGAAATGGGCTTCGTTTCCATGGCAAGGTGAAGGCCTTGGCCGACGCTGCCCGTAAGAGTGGTCTCGAGTTTTAAACACGTAAGGAGATATCACCGTGTCTGATTTGATTAAAAGCAAGAACGAGGGCGCCAGCAGTGCTACCGCCGGTGGTAATCCGCCGACGGGAGGGCAGGGTGGCGGCTTCGGGGGTGGGTATGGCGGCGGTGGCGGAG
>JAYTTC010000340.1:0-6202 GCA_043745255.1 Verrucomicrobiales bacterium | reverse complement strand
CAGCCACGTTGAAAGTGATCTGATACACCACATGCGATTGGCGGTGCAGGCGGGGAGCGAAGACATAGTGCAGAGACGCACCGATCGAAGTGCGCTTGATGAGTGCCGCCGAACTGACGTCCGTGCCGTTCACCGAAAGATGTAGAGTCTCCGCGAGGATCTGAGAACTGCCGTTGATCAGAGTGATGTCCAGGGGGAGATTTGCCGAGTGCACTGATTGATCCTCGTGACTGCTTCGGAATATCCCGTCAAAGGTGCTTGCACCGAGGCTTGGCCAGCACCACCCCAACCCCATCAGCGATACCCCGAGGCCAAAAATGATCCCCCGAAACGAACGCTCACGACATGTGTTCACAGAGCTTGATCAAAGACTATTGGGAGAACTCTTTCAACGGTGATTCGAAGTAGGGACTGCAGCGGTCGTGCCCTCGCACGGCCTCCATCTTCTGTAGTGTCGTCCGTATCGAACGATCCGGCCGGGGGATGGGCCGATACGGCCCACACTACAGAACGGCAGTCCGGCTTCTGTAGTGTCGTCCGTATCGGACGATCCGGGCGGGGATGGGCCGATACGGCCCACGCTACAGAACGGCAGTCCGGCTTCTGTAGTGTCGTCCGTATCGGACGATCCGGCCGGGGGATGGGCCGATACGGCCCACACTACAGAACTGCAGTCCATCTTCTGTAGCGTCGTCCGTATCGGACGATCCGGCCGGGGATGGGCCGATACGGCCCACGCTACAGAAGACACCGCAGGAGCGAGGAGTTTAACCGCGGTGAAAAACGCCCCATTCGGGCTGCCAACAGGCCAGTTCAAAAAAAAGAGGCCGGAGGTTTCCCTCCGGCCTCTGCGAGGATCAATCCAGATTATTTATGGATTCGTCCGAACAACTGCGCCGCAGTCGGCGTGAAGGAGAACGGGCTGGCCGCTCCCACCACGTCAGCCCAGGGGCCGTTCACGGTCGGAGAGGCTTCCAGCGTTCCGCCACCCGTCCATTTGAGGGTGATGGTGCCATCGAGGTTCTTCACGATGCTGGTGAACATTGGAGCCGTCGTCACCGGGATGAACATGAAGTAGTCGAAGTCCAGGTTGGTGCCGGGCAATACGGTGAATCGCAGGGTGGTCTCACCACCGAGGGTCACCGTGGCCGGAGCACCAAGGCTGTCGATCAGGGGGAAGAACTCCATCGTGTCCCAACCGGCAGTCGCGCGGCCCGGCGTGAAGGTGCCGAGCTTGGACAGGGTTTGACTGGAGGTCGTCGCACCCGCGGTCACCTGATCAAGCTGGCCGTTGATGTTAGCACCACCCGAGGACAGACGACCGATGACACTGTAGGTCTTGGCAGGGGTCGGGAACACGCGAGTGTAGTTATACCACATGTTGTCACCGTTCCAGCCGACTACCCAGTTGTTGTCCACCGTGAAGGAACCGCGGGGCAGTCCATCGCTATGGCCGTTCTGTTTTCCTGCGGACACTTTCGTGGCCGGGCGGTAGCTCTGACCATTAGCGCCACCGGCATTGTAGTCGACGTCGAAGTCAGTCGCGTTGTCACCGAGGTCTTTATAGGCATTACCGGCATAAGCGCCGTTCATGCCGATTTCTTTGTCGGTGACATACTCGCCAGCACCGAAGTTGAAATCTTCAGCTTCGATGAACAGTGTGCCTTGGAAGAACAAAGCTGCACCAACGCTAGTGGCGGAGCCGAGACTGTTCTTCACAACGACGCTGTACTGGTTACGACCGGCACCGACAGCGGAACCCTGGGGTGCCGCGATGGAGTCGGGTTGAGCATCTGCGATCGTGAGGGTCGCGGAGGTCGCACCGGCGATGTTCACACCATTCTTCTGCCATTGGTAGGTGAACGGAGCTTTGCCGATCCCCACTTCGACAGTGAAGGTCGCTGCGCCGCCGACGACCGCACCCACAGTCACGGGCTGCTTGGTGATGACCGGCGGTCCACTCTTAGGATCGATGAAGGAGAAGAGGAACTCCGACGGGATCGTCTTCAGAGCGCCAGCGGCTGTGGTGTCGCCTTCTTTTCTCCAAGCGACTTCAGCGTAATCACCGCCGCCGCCTTCTTTCCAGATCACAGTGAGCGCGTATTTCTTGCCAGCCTCAAGAGCGATCGGGGTCGCCGTCGTGGTAGGTGCACCGGGTTCAAGGAATGATTTGCAACAACCGGTTTCAGCAGCGATCGGGGTGCCGGTGATGTCGGGCGGGGTCTCATCCGCACTGAGCCAGAGGGCCGAGGCGTCATCGCTCCTCAGGAAGAAGTGGTAATCTCCACTCTCCTTCGGAACCAAGAACGCACGCATACGGCCGCCATAGTTGTCATGGCTGTCGTCACCATACACGAGCCTGGTTTCGAGGGTCGAAATCAGGGTCTTGAGGTCAGGAGCGTCGGGGAAACGAGCGTCACCCGTCAGGCCGCTGATCGCTGTGCCACCGATGTTCAACCAGGTTTCGAAGGTCACGATACCCGGGGTCAGGACGAAGGAACGGAAGGCAATCGAATTGCCCGGAGCAGTGATCACATTTCCACCCCCGGCTGCGGTGTCGCGAACGTTCGCGACGGTCAGATTGTAGGCGGTGTCGAGGGCCTGAGCGCTGGTGGTCAGCACTACGGTCCGGTCGTTCATCACGGTCGCCGCAGAGACGGTCAGGCCAGCGATGGTGTAGTTACCGGCGGTCCCAGCGGTCGTCGCATTGACGGGCTCTGAGAAACCAACGGTCACGCTGGAGAAGGTGTCGGAGCCCGAGGCATCGGTCACGCTCGGAGGCGTCACGTCGAGGCCCACGGTCAGTGTCGCATCCGCAGTCAGCTTCGATGCACCCGGAACCGCAACGCGAGCGGAATACTTAGCTCCGTCATCGGTGGCCTTCTTGGCGAAGTCCACGGTGTAGGAGTTGCCCGTCGCACCTGGGATCACGATCCCGTTCTTGTACCACTGGATGCCGGCATCGGTGACGTACGGAGAAGCATGCGTTTCAGCAACGGTGAAGGTCGCGGAAGCGTTTTCCTGGACCGACTGGCTCAACGGCTGAGTCGTGATCTCTACGCTTGCGCCGAGCGGGTCAACGAGACCGCTGAGGTAGGCCCCAGGGATCGGAGAGAGCGCCCCAGCTGCGGGAGTGGTTTCGCCACCCACACGCCAGGCTACTTGAGCATAGTCACCGCCCCCGCCTTCTTTCCAGATGACGTTGATGGCATACTTCTGACCGGCTTCGAGGTGAATCGGTGCCGCCGTTGTCTTCGGGGAGCCGGGCTCCTGGAAGGCCGCGCAGCATCCGGTTTCTTCAGCGATCAGCGCCAGGTTGGCTTCGTCAGCATCGGTGCTGAGCCAGAGCTGGGAGGCGTCATCGCTTCGAATGAAGAAGTCGTAGTCACCGCTCACCGCCGGCGTGAGCCAACCGGTCAGGGTGCCACCGTAGTTCTCGTGGCTGTTGTTCGGGAACACGGGACGGGTGTCCGTGCTGGGGGTGTAATACACGCTGTCGGGAAGTCCCGGATACCGTGCGTCACCCGTCAGGCCTGACACCGCAGTGCCACTGATGCCACCGAAGTAGGAGAACTTCAGGTAACCGCCGCTTTCAATTTCCGTCAGCACACCGCTGTGAGCGGAGATGTCGGCGGTGAAGGCTGAGGTATTCCCTGCGGCGTCGATCGCTTGAACGCTATACGCGTAGGTGGTATCCGGTTGGACACCCGCATCGGTATACGAGGCGGTCAGAATCGCCGTGGCGATGAGTGCCCCGTCGCGCTGGATATTGTAAGCAACGCGGCCCGAATTGTCGGTGCTCGCATTCCACGCCAGCCCAATGCTGCGGGTGGCAATAGCAGTGGTATGAAGATTCGCGGGGAGCGTGGGAGCTTCAATGTCCGAGGTGGCGATGGTGGTCAGCTTAACATTGTCGATATAGGCGTTCTCAAAAGCGCCACCGGTTCGACCTGCGAACACCAAACGGCCCGGAGTCGGGAAGTAGTCGGTCTGGAAATGATCCAGAATCGCCGCTCCTTTGTAGTTAACGGAGAGCTTGCCATCCACAGTCAAGTCCACCTTGAGGGGAACCCAGCTGAGGCCGGCCGCCGTTCCGCTGCCATCACGCGGACCGGTTTCCAAGCTCGTGATATCGTCAGCAGCACCATCGCGGGTCGGCATCGCATAGGTCTTCACGACCTTGCTATCCACCAGCACTACGATGCCTTCGATATCTGCGCTACCATCGGGCTCAGTGTTGCCAGCCCAGGTGTCGAGCGAGACCACAATTCCGGTCTTGGTGCCCATTTCGGGACCACCCGGCACTGCAAAGTTGTTGGCAGTGAGAGACGCTGCGTCAGCCGCCACCAGCGCGGGATCCCCGCCTCGGGCGTAGCTGATGCTGAAGCCGTCCGCCGGGCGCGCGCTCAGCGATCCACCCATGAGTACATCGCACTCAAAGGTTAGGCCGATGACCGGCTTCCCGCCATCGATGTCAGGGAAAACGACACCGGTGAAGGAACCTCCGACCTTGCCGTCGGTGATTTGGAGGAAGCCACCAGGATTGCCACCCTCAGCAAAAGAGGTGGTGGCATAGGTGCTAAACACCGCCAGGTCAGCAATATCACCTCCGTCGAAGGTCCAGCTGCCGACGCCTGCTAGAGCATTGCCAGCAGTCAGGCCGAGACCCGCAACAAGGATGGTCCGAAGGAGGGACTGGGTAACAGTAGTGAAGCTGCGGCCTCGAGAACCGCAGCGTCCTGCTGTGACCTTCTTGGGAATAGGAACACGCATAGGATTAGTTTATGAAAGTATGCCCCTTGCCGCCCAAACAACCCTTCCTTGAGCACACACGTGCACAAAAAAACCCAACCGAAAGGGATGTTCGCCGACAATATAACGTAGCTCGGGACATATTCTTGATGAATGGGATGCCATTTAGATACGCCGCCATCCCGGTTGGGTCAAATGAAATGTGGAAAACAACGAACAAAAAACGAAACCTTTATCACCTTGCTCAATCTAACGCGCCCGGCACGGGCCGGACTCGAGGGTGGATAAACAGGAGGGTCCCATGTCCTGTTCTGGAACCCTTCTCCCAAACCTGCAGGGGCTAGAGGGTTAAAAATCGATCCCGACAGAGGAGTCGCTGGAGTTATTGCGGAAGACCGGATGATTTTTGGACACCAGAACTGCAACCCACCCTCACTCGACGATTACCGCGCGTGCGCCTCCAGGGACCTCTTGATCCGTGATTCGTCCACCCGGCCACCGGACCCGAACTCGGCTGGGTTCGCCGATTCGGGAGAACACCAGAGTAGAACTATCCATCGACCCGTATCCCGAGCCTGCGTGCACCTCCTTGGCCGGACCCCATTTGCCGTCACGACCGCTCTGCACCACCGCGCCGATCCCCCGGCTGTTCGCGGCCGGACCGCGCAGTCGGACGAGAAACCCCGGAACGCCACCCTGATTCAGGTAGAGCTTGGTCTGCTCGTTGTTCTGCGTAACAGCGAGATCCACGCGACCGTCCAGATCGAAGTCCGCCACCGCACACCCTCGCTGCTCACCATATAGGATGAGACCGCTGATATCGCCGGGCACAGATCGGAAATTCCCTTTCCCGTCGCCGCGAAGCCAGAGGCCCCGTCCAGCGTCTTGTCTCGTCAGCCCAGGGCCCACGACAAAACTATTCTGGCTAAGGAAGAGATCTTCGGTGCCATCCCCATCAAAATCGGCCGCGGCAATCCCGAAACTCGGCGCAAACTGGGCTTCAGCCGGCAGCGGATGGGCCTCAAAGTGATCCCCTCGGTTGAGAAAGACGGTCGACGCGAGATTCCGAATCTCCACCTTAGCGAGCTTCGAAAAACCATCCCCGAGCAGTTCCTGGAGCGTCGTGTGCGAGTAGGCCTCATAGTTGGCGACACGGGCGCGGACAGACGGCACCGCCTGGGAGAGCAGGTTGAGGTTCACAGCCGGATATTCCTTGTGCGTGGCGAGATCCACCGCCACCTCGATCGTCTGGATATGACCGTCATCCGCCAGATCTCCGTAATAAAAGCTCTTGGGATGCTCGGCGCTGGCGACCAGCGAGCTGTTCAACCCCCAATTGCTGGCAACGAGGTCAAGACGGCCATCACCGTCGAAATCCGCCGCCGTGACTCCCTGCCAAAATCCTGTCTGCAGCAACAGGCCCCAGTCAGCAGTCGTTTCCACCCAGTGG
>JAYTTC010000339.1:0-6228 GCA_043745255.1 Verrucomicrobiales bacterium | reverse complement strand
CCGTAGGTGCTCTTTCCTGCGCTCTGGTCCCGAAAGACAACGAAATAATCGTCCTCCTCTGGTTCTTGGACCACGTCGAGGCGGAATTCGTTTCCTCTATACTGGAAGACTACGGCACCGGGTGACGGGAACTCCTGAGTGCCTCCGATGACGTCCTGAACTCGCAGGGTTGTCGGCGTCGTGAAAGACTTGAATTGAGCTTCGAGTTTCCAGGCCGGTTCATACGCAAAATAGTCAAGTCCACGAAAATGAAGTCGCGCTGGAGCCTGTGGATCGCGCACTCGGAGTCCGATCCGTGCGCCGCGTTCAATTACTACGAATGAGAGCGAGCCGACCACGATTCGAGTCGGCGCGTTGGTCGCGTCTGAGTTCAGATCAGCCGATCGCACAGGCAGGCCATCGCGAGTGGCAACGACGCCCGGAGCGGCTTCGAATCGAATGGCGCGACCCTGACGACTAAAACTTCCAAGGGCGGCTGGCGCCCGGTCGCGAGGGAAAATGAGATCATTGGTAGGGTTGCTGCCGACGAAATTTTGGCCCTCGATCAGCCAATGTCGGGCGACAAGCGTGGTCCATCCATTTGTGCCTGAAACGGAGTCCCTGCGCTTCGACTGCCACGTCAGCCAATCGACTGGCGGCGAGACCTTTCCTCCCGCGCGCGATTCATTCGACTTGCAGCCGGAGACCATCAACGCCAGCAGGAGTATCGCTATGGCAGGATTCATCAACCGAGGATGCCAAGAGACTCGTGGAAAAACTATGAGGATCGGCTGCCTGGTTTGAATCAACCCGCCGCATGTCCCAACGCGGCAATCTGCGCCGATCCCCCTTGCAGGACGGCTCGAGTCACTGGATAGGCCGGGACTCTGGATTTGGGGTTCCACTGATGGGACGTTCGATTTTCGGAGCAGGGCGGAGGGGTGGGATCACGGTTTGGAGGATGATCCAAATATCGCGGCAGAGCGTGGCCTGTCGCGCGTATTGAAGGTTGAGCTCAATCTTTCTAGGAACGCAGTGTTCGATGTAGAATTTTTCAGTGTCCGCTGCGGTGGCGAGCAGGTCCTCCTCGTTGCGGAACTCGAGCGTGGCCAGGTCGGTGATTCCTGGCTTTAGCTCCAGAATCCGCCTCTGCTCAGGGGTATAGAGATCCACGTAGCGTTGAACTTCCGGACGCGGTCCGACGAAGCTCATCTCCCCCAGGAACACGTTCAAAAGCTGAGGTAATTCATCAAGCTTGGTCTTACGAAGCAGCCGCCCGATCCGAGTAATGCGCGGGTCGCCATCCTTGGTGACGCTCAGGCCCAGCTTGTCGGCGTTCAGCACCATGGTTCGAAATTTCCAGATCCTAAAGGGCTTGCCGCCGCGTCCGACGCGCTGCTGCCGGTAAAAGGCCGGACCGCAGTCCGATGCTTTCACTACCACCGCGATTACCACCAGCACCGGACTCACCACCACCAGGCCGATTCCGGAGATGGTGAAATCAAAGAGGCGCTTGGTGACCGGATGCGTCATTTCCGGTTTTGAGCGATGATCTCCCGCAGGCTTTGCACTACGAAATCAAGCTGGCTTTCATTCATATCCGGGAAGAGGGGAAGGCTGATGATTTCCGGATAGAGCGAGGCTGCCTGCGGCAGATCTTCCGCCTTATAGCCGTAGGTCTCGCGATAGTACGGATGCATGTGCAGAGGCATCCAGTGCACACTCGTGCCTACTCCCCTCTGCTTCAGTAGATCGATGACGGCCCCGCGATCGATCTTAAGACGGTCCACTTTGAGTCGGATGGCGTAAAGATGCCATGAGTGGATCCGATCAGGATGCGCCTGGGGTAGGATCAACTCCTCCACGTCCTGCAATCGCTGCTGGTAGTTCTCGGCCAGCTTTGTGCGTTTTTTGTGGAGCTCGTCCGCGCGGCGCAGTTGGTGGATGCCGATCGAGGACGCAACATCGGTGAGGTTGTACTTAAATCCCGGCGCTACGATCTCATAGTACCAAGACCCTTCCGCAGTGAAACGCTTCCAGGCGTCCCGAGAGATGCCATGCAGGGACATGATCCGCATCCGATCGGCGAGCGCATCGTCCTGCGTGCAAGCCATTCCGCCTTCGCCGGTGGTGATCGTTTTATTCGCGTAGAATGAGTAGCAGCTGATGGCGGCACCCGCGCCAACGGAGGTCCACGGCGAGGCCGCATTGTCACGATAGAATGCGGGGCAGCAGTGAGCGGCGTCCTCGATGATTCGCAATTGATACTTCTGGGCGAGTCGGGTGATCGCTGGAACGTCGACCACCTGGCCGCCGTAGTGAACCGGCAGGATGGCAGTGACCTGCTCCCCTCGCGCGATGGCCTCCTGGATGCGGCGATCAGCGTCGGCTGGATCGAGGTTGAAATCGAGAGTGTTGCAATCGACCAGCAACGGTTTGGCGTTAAAATATCGAACCACCTCGGCGGTGGCCGCAAAGGTCATGGTCGGCACGACCACTGTTTGGCCGGCCTTCACGCCGATCGCCTCCAGCGCCAGATGGAGCGCCGCAGTACAGGAGTTCACCGCGATGGAGTGTTTTTGGCCGATGTAACGGGAAAATTCTGCCTCAAACTGTTTGGTCTTGGGGCCGGTGGTGAGCCACCCGTTCTTGAGGGTGTCCACGACTTCATCGATTTCCGCTTGGCCGACGCTGGGTTTGTAAAAAGGTACGTTAAGCATGAACTGAATGCGGCTTAGCGCCGCGGTTGAAGCGGCTGCCTGAACAAAGGACAGTGGGAGACGCCAATTGACATGGTTATGGACAGTAATTCGCCTGAGGTCGCTCTCATAGGCCGAATCACCTTCTGCATCAATGCAAATACCATCACAATTGGGATCATCGGCAGCCTCGGCCATTCACATAAAGGCCTTTGTTATTCAGGCTCAATTCAAGGTCTTTTCGCACCGCAGTCCGATCAACTCTTGGAGCCGGTGCGCGTCGATGACCTAGCTTGATGTCCGCCGCAACCCTCTTGGCACCCCCTCTGCTCCCTTAACGACTGGAGCAAGCATGACGCTTCGCTCCACAGAAACCCGAAATCGAGCCATGAGCGCCAAAGATTACGTTTACCTTAGTCTGATTCTTCTCTCTGCTGTGGTGTTTTACTGGACTGGTTTCTACGGTGGGTTTAGCAGCACGCTTCGCGAGCTTAAGCGCCGCGAGGATGTCCTGAATCGAATACAAGATTTGGAGATCGTGCCCGAGCCGCCCCTCCTCGTTCCGGTGAACGCGGAGCGTCACTCTTCCCTCTCCGCTCGCCGCGGTAATCGCCCTGTTCTTGCCAATGCAGGGATTCAGGGGATGCCGTTTCCAGAATCGAAGGTCTATTTCGGGAGAAACTAAAGAAGCTCTTCGCCGCCGTTGCGGTATCATTTTCTTGAGGGCCTGCGAGTGCGGGCCCTTTCGTTTTAATTCTTAACGGGCGCTAAGGGTCGGAAACCAGCCGAGTTCGATAATAGCGTCTCAGTGGGGCGTTGGTCAGATCGTCGGTGGTTAGGTAGGTCAGTATCCCGCCGGCGGAGGATAGTTCAAGATAGGGACCGGGAGTCCATTGGCCCGACGTGGCATTCTCCGTCGACTCCAAAACAAAGCCCTGGTCCAGACTGCCACCAAAGAGGAAGAGTTCCTCCACGGCGGTCTGAGTGGGGCTAACGGTGTGCGAGAAGCTGAGGAGTGCCACCGGAGTAGTAATCGGGATCGCCTGATTTCGTAGGATCACACCGTCCTGACCCACAAGGATCAATTGGCTGCTGTCCGTGGCGATACCATAGAGATCGCGATAGGTGAATGGATTGAGTGAGGTCCAATGCGTGTAGTCGCTGCTTGTCCGGAACGTCCCGTTCTGTCCGATCACCACGCAGCTTTCTCGAATCAAGGTCACATCGGTGAGGAATTCGGTGGTGCCGGTGTTCCGTGCAGTCCAGGTCTGCGCGTCGGTGCTGGTGATCAGGGTCCCGTCCTCGCCGACTGCGATCAGAATACCGTCCAGCGAGCGGACTCGGAACAGCCACGATGTGGTGGGAGAGGGAATTTTGCGCCATAGAGTTCCGTCGGCGCTGCCAATCAATGTGCCCTCCTGACCGCACGCAATAAACCCTCCAGGCCAGCTCGCGACACTGGAGAGTAGGTTGCTCAGGGGGGCGTTGTGATGGCTCCATAGCACGCCATCCGTGCTCGTGAGAATCTCGGCTTTTTCCCCGACGACCACGTACAACCCATGCCCCGCCGCCACTCCTTGTAGCTGATTGGTGGTCGGTCTCGGTGTCACATCGAGCCAGAGTACCCCTAGAGAAGATGCAGCAACCAGGGGGAGTATCTGATTGGTGTCCCGCAGATCGGCGTTTGGAAGATTGGTCAGGAGGTTCGGACTGCGAATCATCGCGCCTCGAGCGCCGACTGCGATCAGTAGATTGGTATCCCCTCCTATCCCTAGCAGCGTGGTGTTGGTGAGACTTCTGGGCACGAGTTCGAGTGTCCAGTCGCGGCCTTCTGTGCTGGTCATGACCGCGCCGTTCTCCCCGACGGCAACGTACAGGTCACTTTGGTGCATGACCTCCCAAAACCGAGCCCGGAGCGAAGGCGTGTTTTCCGCCCAAGCAAAGGCGGTTGAGTTGGTGGTCGGACTTGCCTCGGCCATCAGCCCACCGCGACCTGCGGCCAGAAAATACTCAGGTCGAGCGAGGGAGGCGTAGTAGGTCCCCGCAGGAGCAGGGTTCTTGGTCAAGATGAGTTGATCGACCCAAGGGCCGTTGTTGAAGCTGACCAACAGTTCAACCGAGCCGCCAACCATGCGCGCAGAGCTATTGACGGCGGCGGTCCACAGGTCGTTGGTTCGTCCGGTGGTTTCGATCGTCCAGGCTTTCCCATTCACACTGGTGGCAATCGTCCCACTCCGGCCCACCGCCAGATACTGATCGTTTCCGTGAGTTACATCCAACCAGTCCTGTGTTCCGATGATGCTCTGAGTCCAGTTGGTTCCGTTTCCGCTGTGCAGGATGGTTCCGCTCTCCCCTACAGCAACAAATCCGTTGCCTCCGTAGGTGATCCCGGTCAAGTAAGTGGCAGTGCCTGAGGCCTGGCGCTTCCACATCACTCCGTCATCACTTAAATAGAGCGCACCGCTGTCGCCGGCAGCGACCCACAGCGTCGACGACCCGGCAACCCCTTCCAGCCAGTCTTCCGTTGGGCCATCCAAGAGACGCCCCGGATGGAGGGCCTCCGATGCGGTGAGATCATCGGAGTAGAATACCGATCCTTGTTCTCCTACCACGATCAACCGGCCGGATGGACGAAAAGCGACCGCGCGGAGAGCGAGGTCGGTGCCGGCTTCCCTCGCGATCCAGTCGATCAAATCGTCGCTGTAATAGAACAATCCCCGTTCTGTGACCTGAGCAGCACGATGTAGGAGGTTATTGTAAGCGATCCCGAAGATGTTGTTTCCATGCGGGGAGGGATTCGACCACCGGCAGTGGGCTGCGATGGGTATCGATGCGCCTCGAAGGCTGGTCGCTGTGGGCGCCCAGCCGACCACGCCAATCCAGAAATAAATGCCGATCGGCGGCACAATACAAAAGCGTGCCATGAGTCGATTTCGAACTAAGGGATCAAGCTAACACTCAGTTCTGGAAACCGCTAGCAAGGACTCAGCTCGAGGGCGGTTTAGGGTGCCTGAATGGGTAGCGGCGTCTCGTGAGAGCGCTGCCCACTTCAGCCGCCCAGAACAGAACGACAGAAGCATCCGGCCGGAAAACAAAGAAGGGCTGGGCCGGGTTTAGCCGCGAAAAGGCGCAAGAGACGCAAAAAAGACGGAGCCGATTGGGAGAGCTCGTCCTCAAAAACAGAAATCAACCCGCTCGGCCTTTTTATTTGCGCTCCGTGTGCCCCCTATGGGGTTCTGTAGCGTCGTTCGATACGAACGACACTACAGAAGCCGTACTGCAGTTCTGTAGCGTGGGCCGTATCGGCCCATCCCTCGTCCCGATCGTCCGATACGGACGACACTACAGAAGCCGTACTGCAGTTCTGTAGCGTGGGCCGTATCGGCCCATCCCCCCCGCCGGATCGTCCGATACGGACGACACTACAGAAGCCGGGCTGCAGTTCTGTAGTGTGGGCCGTATCGGCCCATCCCCGCCCGATCGTCCGATACGAACGACACTACAGAAGCCGGACTGCAGTTCTGTAGCGTGGGCCGTATCGGCCCATCCC
>JAYTTC010000338.1:0-6248 GCA_043745255.1 Verrucomicrobiales bacterium | reverse complement strand
CATGGTAAATAGCCCGTGGAGATGGTCGTTATCGTCCACCACCAGGAGTTTGTGAATTCCAGGATGATCGCTGAAGAAGCGATCCGCGCGCGCAATCGGATCATCGCCGAGCTCTTTCGTGTTGATCGTGTGAACCTGGCTGCGGGGCGTCAGCGCCTCAGCCACCTTACGCTTGGCGTAGCGCGGCTTCACCACATGTCCGGGAAGCAACCCAATCAGCGTCCCCGCCTCATCCACCACCGGAAAGGTCCCGAAGGCAAATTTGCGAGTCTCGATCACCTCCAACACCTCGGCGATATACTGGTCGGGAGCGACCTTGATCGGCTCCTGGATAAGACCATGAACGTGGTTCTTGACCCGGCTCACCTCCGAGAGCTGTTCGCGCTCGGGCATGTTGTAGTGGAGCAGACCCAGCCCCCCGTTGAGAGCCATGGCGATCGCCATACGCGATTCGGTGACGGTATCCATGTCAGCCGACAGGACCGGAATATGGAGCTCCAGCCCTTCGGCGAGGGTCACGTTCAGTTGGGTATCGCGAGGAAGCACCTCCGAGTAGAGGGTCGCGAGAGTGACGTCATCATACGTCAAACCAAGAGTGCGGTGCGCGCCGAAGAACGCGTCTGCCGACTGGTAGAACTGATCATCAATCGCGGAGGTCTTAGTCCGAGCTGCCATGGCTCATGTTGAACGGCATCCCGACCGACTGGCAAGGGGAACCTAATCGATCGATTCCGAGCACTGCACCGTTGCCAGCGTCGCGGTCCACCAGTTAGGTTTCGGCCATGTCTTTTTGGCGGGTGTTCTCTCTAATCTGCTGCTTAGCCCCTCTTCACGGCTGCACTCCACAGCCGGAATCCCAAGCCGATGACCAAAAGGATCCTTTTTTTCTGCAGGGACGGCGTCTGGTTACCGAGAGAGACTTTAAGGGCGCGGTCGACTCCTTCGAAAAAGCACTCGAGCAAAATCCCCACTTCGTACTGGCACACTATGAACTGGGGTTGCTCTACGAAACCAAGATCAACGAGCCGGCGACCGCTCTTTACCATTACAAGCAAGTGGTCCGCTTCCAGCCCAATGGACATCCAGCCGAGATCGTGCTCGCCCGGATCAAAGGCTGTGAACAGGAGATCGCGAAGAATGTGGCACTCGTGCAAGTTGATCAGGTAGTCATGGCGGAACTCGAACGGCTGAAGGAGGAGAACCGTCGGCTGCTCGTTGACCTCGAGACCCTCCGCACCCTGGTTGCCAATCCGGTTGCTGTTTTCACCAATCCTCCGCCGACCCAGAGCACTCGGGATGTCCGACCCGAGCGCGGGCCAGACGCCTCGACATCGCGATCGACCACCAACGGGCTGCGCACCGCTGCGATTCGCAACCCCACCACCAACACCTTCATCACGCCCTCCATTCGCACCAGCGGCACCGGACCGCCTCCCTCGCTCAGCCGTGCCAAAGGAGTCCGAACGGTTCACTATGTCAGATCTCATGAGACCTTCTCGTCGATCGCCCGGCAATACCGCGTCAGCATGGCCTCGCTGCGTGTTGCCAATCCGTCCATCAGCCCGGAACGACTGAAAGTGGGGCAGCCGCTGAATATCCCTCCAAGCTAGCCGCCGTCGTCACTCGAGATGAGCCGGATTTTCCATTTTGCGGTGATCGGCTTCTGGATCGTGATGTCGATTCTGCTGGTTCAATCCGAGTTCGGAGACCTGCATGGCTCCGGGACCCCGGTCCCACCTGAGCTCATTTGGCGCAAAGTTCTCCTCGCCACCGATCCCTCCCTGCTTGCGATGACCGTTCATGGTCCCACCAATCGGCTGGGATCGTTCAAGTGCGTGCCCGGGATCGTGGAGTCCGCCGCAAGCAGCGAGGCTGAACTCCCCGAAGGCATGGCTGCGGCCGTCACAGGATACACGCTGGATCTTGATGGAAATCTTCTATTACCGCTGGATCATCTCACCAATCATCTCCGCATCTCGCTCCATGTCGCCACCGACACCAACCTGGTATGGCAGTCGCTCCACCTGCATGTCACACTGCGGCCGGAGTCGTGGACCCTCGATGTCGACGCACCCAAGGAGACCGTGACGGTGCGCACCGAAGGCTCCACCCCCACCGAGGTGCAGACTTACACCTTCAAGGATCTGGCGAACCCGCAACGGGTGCTGCGCCAGTTGGGAGGATGGATGTTCCCAGAACTACTCGCCGGGCTAGGAACGAAATCAGGCCCGGCAAGTGCCGCAGCATTCCCAGTAGAACTGGACGCGCGCAAAGATCATCGATTGAAATTCGGAAGCCAGAAAGTGCGTTGCCTGCGTCTGAAAGCCACCGTGCTGGGGGGCTACAGCGCGCAACTTTACATCAACCCGCAGAGCGGGGAGATCCTGCGCATCGATTTCCCGAACCAAATCTCCTTGGTCAACGAAACACTCCTGTAGATTGCACCCGCCGACATGATCGAGATTCTCAATCTGAGCAAGCGCTTCGGAGAAGTAACCGCCGTGGACGACCTCTCGCTGAGCGTGCCGCAAGGTGAATTCTTCGTCGTTCTCGGTCCCAATGCGGCGGGCAAGACCACCACCCTCAAGACCATCGCCGGGCTGATCCGCCCCTCTTCAGGCCAAGTTCGAGTCGCGGGATTCGATGTCCAGAAATCCCCCCTCGAGGTCCGCCGGCGACTGGCCTATGTGCCCGACTTCCCCTTTCTCTACGATAAGCTAACGCCCTGGGAATTTTTTCGATTCACCGGACAGATGTTCCAAATCCCCGATGACGACATCGAGCCACGCGCCCGAATCCTGGTCGGCCGTTTCGGACTGGAACCGTATCTGAACAAAACCATCGACGGTCTTTCCCACGGCACGCGGCAGCGCACCGCCATCGTGGCCGCACTCCTGCATGACCCGGAAGTCTTTGTGATCGACGAGCCGATGGTCGGTCTCGACCCGGCAAACGCCCGAGTGGTGAAGGACATCCTCAAGGAGAGAAGTCGGGCCGGGATGACCGTTTTTCTTTCCACTCACCAACTCGCGGTCGCCGAGGAGCTTGACGATCGCATTGGGATCATTCATCGCGGACGACTGGTCGCGGTGGGAACTCCCCATCAACTCAGAAATCGCTCCGGCGAGGAAGGCCCGCTGGAGCAGGTGTTCCTCGCCCTCACTGCAGAGTCGGCCTCAATACTATGAACGAAGAGATTTTCGATGTAGTGAACGAGCGCGATGAGGTGATCGATCAGCAGCCACGTAGCGAGGTGCATCGCCGGAAGTTGCTCCACCGCGCCGTCCATGTGCTGGTATTCAACCGATGCGGGGATCTATTTCTCCAGAAACGCTCGAAGCTCAAGGATTGTTTTCCTGGAACTTGGGATTCCTCGGCTTCAGGTCATCTGGATCACGGAGAGACCTATGACGCCTGCTCGGTGCGTGAACTGAGGGAGGAGATCGGGCTGACCGTCGCGACTCCACCGAGCCGTTTATTTAGAATCGAGGCACGCCCCGAGACCGGACAGGAGTTTGTCTGGGTTTATCGATGCGAATCCGAAGGTCCCTTCGTCCTCCAACCCGAGGAGGTGGATGAAGGAGCCTGGTTCTCCCCCAGCCAGATCACCCAGTGGATCGCCGATCGCCCGTCAGAATTCGCTCCCGCCTTCCCGCTGATCTGGTCGAGGCTCCAGACTGGCGACAGCCCTCTGCCCACCCAGCCGTGAGATCCGCGCCATCCGCTGTCACACCGGCAAGCTCCAACCTGCGGGTCGTTCGACCAAGTGCAGCAGATTCCCGTCGGGATCACGAAAAAACAGAACCCGCCCTCCACCTCCCGCCGGCTTGGTCGGCTCGCTAAAACTCACTCCCCGCCCCTCCAGATGAGCCTTGGCGACTTCGATGCAGTCGACTCTTAGGGCAAGATGGCGGAAGCCCTGCAGGCGGTTGTGGCCCGTCTCCACGAGACCGTGGCTGGCGGGGTAGATTTCGATCAAGGCTCCTCCTGGCAACTCGATGAAGAAGGCTGGAGGAATTTGCCGGTTATCGAAGACCTCCTTGGCATTCAAGGCTTTGACGTACCAGTCTTTCAACGCGGCAGGGCTCAACGAGGCCAGGCCGATATGTTCCAGCGACAAGTTCATGAGCCCATGGGACAACAGGAGTTCGGCAAATACACGTAGATTTACGGAGAGCTCCTCTGCAGTTGTACCCCTAGGTTCATAAGACCCAATCCCACGGGTGGCACCCTTGACGGTCCGAGAGGCCTTGAGCTACGTTGCGAGCACGTTCAACAAACTACCTATGCAAAACTTTTTGATCCCTCATGTGATCGAACAAACAGGCCGCGGTGAGCGGGGCTACGACATCTATTCCCGTTTGCTCGTCGACCGCATTGTCTTCCTCGGGACTCCCGTGGACGACATGGTCGCGAACGTCGTCATCGCGCAACTGCTGTTCCTCCAGATGACCGATCCCAAAAAAGACATTCATCTCTACATCAACTCCCCTGGGGGCAGTGTCACGGCTGGGCTGGCCATCTACGACACGATGCAGTTTCTCACGTGCGACGTGAACACCTACTGCATCGGTCAGGCGGCGAGCATGGGCGCGGTGCTACTTGCCGCGGGAGCCAAAGGGAAACGGTTTGCCCTTCCGAATGCGAACATCATGATTCATCAGGTGCTCGGCGGCGCGGAGGGACAGGCCAGTGATGTGGAGATCAGGGTCAAGTACATGCTTAAACTGAAGCAGCGCCTCAACAGCATCATCTCGAAACATACCGGTCAGACCTATGAAACGGTCGAAAAAGCCTGTGACCGCGATAACTTCATGAGCTCGGAGGAGGCAAAAGCCTTCGGCCTCGTGGACGAAGTCGTGGTCTCCCGCAAGGAAGTCCCAGGCTTGCCGGAAAAATCCTCGATCACCTCCTAAACACAAAACAAATGGCGCGACCTTCTAGCATCACCCTGTGTAGTTTCTGCGGCAAATCCCACGCGGAAGTTAAGAAGCTCATCGCCGGTCCTGGCGTTTACATCTGCGACAACTGCGTTGTCTTGTGTAAGAACGTCCTGGATCGTGAGATGGCGAACGAGGCGAAAAAGGCGACTGCGCCGACGCATCAGGTTCCGAAACCGCAGGAGATGCGGCGGATCCTCGACCAACACTGCATCGGGCAGGACCACGCCAAGAAGACGCTCTCTGTGGCGGTGCATAACCACTACAAGCGAATTCTCCAAGAGCCCGCCGCGCGAAACCCGGACGAGCTGGCGCCTGCGCGACACAACGACGTGGAGATCGAGAAGAGTAATATTCTGCTGATAGGAAGCACCGGCAGCGGCAAGACTCTCCTCGCTCGCACGCTGGCCAAGATCCTCGATGTGCCCTTCGCCATCGCTGACGCCACCACCCTCACGGAAGCAGGCTATGTCGGCGAGGACGTCGAGAACATCGTCCTCCGCCTCCTTCAAAACGCCGACTACGACGTCAAGAAGGCTCAGCGAGGGATCGTGTATATCGACGAGATCGACAAGATCGCCCGCAAGACTGAGAACGTTTCCATCACACGAGATGTCTCCGGCGAGGGAGTTCAGCAGGCTTTGCTGAAGATCCTCGAGGGAACTATCTGCAATGTCCCGCCCCAAGGCGGACGCAAGCACCCGCAGCAGGAATACATCCGGGTCAACACCCACAACATCCTATTCATCTGCGGCGGAGCCTTCGTCGGACTGGAACAAATCGTCCAGCGTCGCCTCGGGAAGCGAACCATGGGCTTCCGCGCCTCGGATCAGGAGTCTGGCAACCAGGAGATGACCCGTGAGGAGATGATGGCTGCGGTGGAGCCGGAAGATCTGATCTCCTTCGGATTCATCCCGGAGTTCATCGGTCGCCTGCCGATGATGACCGTGCTTCAGCAGCTCAGCGAAGATCAGTTGGTCACCATCCTCACCGAGCCCAAGAACGCCCTGGTGAAGCAGTATCAGAAGCTCCTGGCGATGGAAGGGGTGGATCTGGAGTTCAGCGAGGACGCCCTCCACGAACTCGCCGTCCAGGCGCACAAGAAAGGGACCGGTGCCCGTGCGCTTCGAAGCTTGATCGAGAAGCTGATGCTCGAGGTGATGTATGAGGTGCCGAGCAATGACGACATCATGGGAGTGAAAATCTCCCGGGAAGTCGTGGCTGGGTTGACCAAAGCGACCATCCGACGCAAGAGCGATCAGGCCGCAGCCTAGTCTCCGAATACAAACCGTTTGCAAGGCGGGAGCG
>JAYTTC010000337.1:0-1716 GCA_043745255.1 Verrucomicrobiales bacterium | reverse complement strand
TCAAGATTAAGCCAGAAGAGAACGGGCCCGAAATTACCCCTGCCCGTCTTAGAAACTTCCATAGGTCTTTGTCCAGACCTAAGCTTATCGAATAATTGATGGAAGCTTCCAGTGTTCCAATCACCATAGCGCTGCCCCTGCCTTACCAACGTGGAAATTCCCGGTCTGGAAGGCTATGATAAAGAAGTCAAACTGACCATCGAACTGGACCGCGAAGCTGACGGTCGCTGGATCGCCGAAGCCTTGGTGCTGCAAACTCGCGTCCCGCATACCATGGAGAATGTATTTTGCCGAGGAGCATCATGAAACCGGACACCGGACGCAGAACAATCCCGCAAGGTCGTGAGTTGTTCACGCTCATCTTTGCCATCGGTCTCGTTTTGGTCATCGGTATTATGACCTATGCCAATTGGGTGGAATTCGGCCGCGCCAATGAGCAGCAGGACATCACCCGCCGGATTATAGAAGCGACGCACACCGTTCTTTCCACTCTCAAAGATGCCGAAACGGGCCAGCGCGGGTTTCTCGTGACCGGCGAGGAAAATTATCTTGAACCCTATAACGCAGCCATTTCCCGTATCCCGAAGGAGCTGGCCGAATTAACGGCTGTCACCGCCCTCAGGCCGGATCAGGGGCAGCGGGTCGAAGCGATCAAACCATTGGTGCAAGACAAACTGGGCGAACTGTTACAGACAATCGAGATCCGCCGGTCAAGAGGTTCCAGCGCGGCTCTGGCTGTGGTCATGAGTGGTCAAGGCAAGGCCAGCCTGGATCAGATTCGCAAAATTTTTGCCGAGATGGAATCAGTCGCCGATGGCCGCTTTGCCCAGCAATCCGCAGACATACTCAACCGCGGTAATACGATCGGCCTGATCAGCACCCTCGGCGCAGTAGCCCTGTTGGCCTTGCTCATCCTGGCCATCGCTACAATTCAGCGGGCAACCCATCGACGACAACAACTCATTCGACAGTTGGGGAAAAGTGAAGAGGAAACCCGACAAGCCCGCGACTGGTTTGAGACTACTCTGGGCAGCATTGGAGACGCCGTTATCGCCACCGACGCCAACGCTAAAATTACTTTCCTCAATGAAGTCGCCGAGTCCCTCACCGGCTGGACTCAAGAGGAAGCGGTCGGAATGCTCCTTGATCAGGTATTCGTCATCAGCAACGAGACGACAGGTGGAACGGTGGAAAGTCCCGTCGCCAAGGCATTACGCGAAGGCAGAATTGTTGGGCTCGCTAACCACACAAAATTGACCGCGAAGAACGGAAGTGAAACGCCTATCGATGACAGCGCCGCGCCCATCCGCGATTCGGCTGGCAAGGTTACAGGAGTCGTGCTTGTTTTCCGGAACATCAGCGAGCGGAAAGAGGCGGAAGAAGATCTCAAGCAGGCCGAGCAACGGTTTCGCACTGCGGTTTTGGCGGTCAGCGATATTCTATGGACGAACAACTTTAAAGGCGAGATGGAAGGCGAGCAACCAGGGTGGGGCGATTTCACGGGACAATCGCCGCAAGAGTATCAAGGCTATGGCTGGGCCCAAGCAGTGCATCCCGACGATAGGCAGCCGACCATTGAGGAATGGAATCGCGCCGTGGCGGAACGCCGGAAATTTGTTTTTGAACACCGTGTACGCCGACACGATGGAGTTTGGCGGGATTGTTCAATTTGTGCCCTGCCATTAGTCGACGTGCACCAGCACCAGCACCAGCACC
>JAYTTC010000336.1:0-6253 GCA_043745255.1 Verrucomicrobiales bacterium | reverse complement strand
AAGCGAGACAATCCAGGTGACCGTGACCGACTTGAATACCGCCCCGGTGCTCTCAGACATCACCAACTTCTGGGTCCATCCTGGTGGATTGGCCTCGTTCACCGCAGTGGCAATCGATGGCGACGTTCCCCCCAATCAACTGACCTACTCTCTGGCGAGCGGGGCACCCTCCGGCGCAGGCATCGATTCGCTGAGTGGGCTGTTCACCTGGCTGGTTCCAACCAACGCGCCAGCCTCCACCAACAACTTGACGGTGTCGGTCATCGACAACGGCACCCCGGCGCTCAGCGACAACAAATCATTCTCAATTACCGTGGGCCAGACCTTGAAGATCAATCAAATCACCGAGAAGGCGGGAGCATTCACCCTCGAGTGGCAGTCCTGTCCTGGACTCAGGTATCGAGTTCAGTACAGCACGGCGGTGACACCGCTGAACTGGGTCGATGTGAATGGAGACGTGACCGCGAGCGGCACGCTGTCCATCAAGAGCGATTCGGCAGAGGCCACGACTAAGCGATTCTACCGCGTGCTTCTAGTCAACTAGCCCCTCAAGCAGTCCCTGCTTTTCGCGCGCGGTCCGTTTCGCACTCTACGGCCCAGGCTACAGAATCTAAGGATGGCAACGAAGGAGGGTGAAAGTCGGAGTATCGACCAGCGGTTCTCATTTTAGATTTTGGATTTGGCGTTGTCCTGGGGCGTTGCCCACAGGCTGAGATGGGGCGCGCCGTTGGCGCTGGAGTCCGACGGGCGAATGGCTCAATGCCACCCCAAACATGGCCATCGGCCCCGGAATTCGGAGGGCCAAAGGCCCGTTCCATCCCAGCCTTGGGCAACGCCCAAGGTGCAGAGTCCCTCGACACACTAGAGGGCTGAAGGCCCGATCCATCAGCGCGGGGGATAGGGCGGGCCTCCAGCCCTTAGGGTTTTTTCGTTTCGACACCTGGCCGATGGCCCAGGCTGAATCCTAAAGCGGACCCGAACCCATCGACTTGCGAAACGCGATCTGAGTTTTTGTCGGCCGGTAACCCAGCTTCCGCGAAATCTCCCATGGAAATTCAACCCCTCGGCTGGCACTCTCCGCAGAATGAAGATTTGGATCGGCTGTTTGTTGATCGTTCTGTCTGGATGCGCCACTCAGCACAGCCAGAGGGAGACCCTCTCAGACTTCCCTCGACTCGGCGATGAGTTCATCGCCTCGTATTCCATTCAGCATCCCCTGGAGTCGGTGGCCCTCGGATGGCATCAGTTCGATGGGCTCTTCCCCCGTCTTGATCGCGCGGCGCTCGCGGGTGAGACGCATCGCCTCGACCAGTTTTACTCGGCGATCGATCGAATTTCGGATTCCGATATGAACCCCGATCAGCGTAGTGATCGCCAGCTGTTACTCGCCTCGCTGCGGACCGAACTCTGGAAATACAAAGCGCAACAAGGTCCCTATCGCAATCCGATGTTCTACGCCGGGGCTATCGATGTGAGCATCTATCTGAAGAGAGATTTCGCACCGTTGGCCGATCGTGTCCGATTCATCACTCGAGTGCTTCGCCACTCACCTGAGGTATTCAACGCTGCGCGTCAAAATCTTCGATCGACGTTGGCGAAACCATTCGTGGAAACCGCCATTGAGGTGGCTGAAGGCACGGCCTCTTTCATCGAGAAGGATATCGCTGCGGAAGCCGCCAAAGTGACCGACCCCATCGTGCGAGAAGAGTTCACCGCCGCCAGCCGCTTGGCCATCGCCGAGCACCGTGGATTCGCCCGCTGGCTGCAACAGGAACGGCTGCCCGCCGCCACAGCGAGCTACTCCCTCGGTCGATCAGGATTTCAGGAAATGCTGCGAGGAGAACGGATTGACCTGAGCCCGGAGCAGGTTCTCTCCGTCGGGATGCGTGAGATGGCCGCCGAACAGGCACGCATGCGAGTCGCTGCTCAGGTAATCGATCCCACCAAAACACCGGCGGAGGTCTACGGTCTGATCTCGCTGGAACATCCTACCGCGAAAGAGCTCATCCCCACGGTGAGGAACACGCTGGAGAAAGCGCGGGAGTTCGTCGTCCAGCATCATCTGCTCACCATGCCCTCCGAAATCCGTGCCCGGGTTGAAGAGACGCTTCCTCCCTTCCGCTCCACCAGCACCGCATCGATGGACACTCCGGGGCCCTTTGAAACGCATGCCACCGAGGCCTACTATTATGTCACACCGGTAGAATCCGACTGGACGCCCAAGCAAGCGGAGGAATGGCTGCGCTCCTTCAACGTGTACACGCTGGAGGTTATCAACATTCACGAGGCGTATCCCGGCCACTATCTCCAGTTCGGCGTTCTCAACAAAACGCCCCTGAGCAAACCCGCAAAGATCCTCTCTAGCTACGCGTTTGCGGAGGGTTGGGCGCACTATTGCGAGCAAATGCTGTTAGAGGAGGGGTATGGGGGAGCAAACGTTCCTTCTCAATCGACCCAGGAAGATCGCGTGCGCGCCGCAAAATATCAGGTCGCACAATCCTCAGAGGCACTGTTGCGTATCTGTCGGCTTTGCGTCTCGGTGCGGATGCATTGTCAGGGCATGACCGTCGATCAGGCCACGCGGTTCATCATGGAGAATTGTTACTACGAGGAAAAAGCAGCGCATCCAGAAGCGATGCGTGGGTCATTCGACCCTGGCTACTGCTTCTATACGCTCGGAAAACTCCAACTACTCAAGTTGCGCCGTGACTGGCGAGCCCAGGAAGGAGTGGCCTTCAGTCTCCAGCGTTTCCACGATGAACTGCTGCGGCACGGTGCCCCTCAAATCCGCACCCTCCGCGAGCTGATGCTCAAGGATCCGAAGACCTGGCCGGAGATCCTCTAGGCTTGACGAGCATGGAACTCCGATAGAGGGCGGTTCGCGCGGATCACGGGGGCGATACGCTCGACGGAATCAGTACTCGATCCGAACGCGATAGAAGCGTTCCTTCCCCAGCGCCTCAGCGTCGGTCGCCTTCAGATCCAGCCCGTTTCCGGTCACACGAGTCAAGGTCTGCCAATGCGGCGGGAACTCGGTGGTGTATTCCACCACATTGGGTCGGCTGTTCACACTCGTCCACCGAATCTCCCGACTCCCAGCGGAAGTCTTGCTCACTCGCACCCGCAGCATGCTAATGTCGACAAACAGGAGATCGGGATATTTTGGTAAGGTTGGACCGGAGAACGTTACGGGTAAATAACTGAACACCACTGCACCCGGCCCGTAAAAGAAGGTGAGATCAAGGACCTGGCCGAAGGTGTCCGGTGTATTAAAAAGGTCCAACACGCTGGTGCCTCTCACCACCGTGCCAAAGACGGTGAATCCACCATTCTGGTGGTCCAGATTCGTGCTGTTGTCGTTGAGATTGAAAAACCATTGAGAAGTCGCGGAATTGGGGTTCCCTGAAACCTTTGCCATCGCAAGCGTCCCGTAAGTGTTGCTGACCTTCTTACCGACTAGGAACTCATTCGTAATGGCAGGAAAGCGCGGAAGAGTGACGTAGGTGGTAAAGTTTTGGTTGAGGTCTCGCTGGCGCACTCCGAACCCTCCTCCCTGCACGATGAAATTGGTCAAGCATCGGTGAAGGAACATATTGTTCGTGGCGTAGGTTCCGGTGTTCAGGTAGCGCAGGAAGTTTTGCACGGTGACCGGTTTGTCCTGGTCCAGCATCTCGACCTCAATATCACCGAGTAGCGTGCGGAACTGAACGAGAGTGCCTGCATCAGCTCGCGAGCAGGGGAGGAAGAGAGCCAGGCCGTAGAGACAAATAAGGATCGGGGACCGCAACATAGTGCTAGAGCTGCGTGGTTTCAAAGAGTCCTCCACACTACGAGATGAACTGCCGAAGGGCAAATAGTCCCAGAAAACCTGGAACTCATCGATACCCCATCTCCGGAAGTCCCTGAGTCAGCACTTGATCACCTGCTCATCATCTTGTAGCAGGGCATGCGGTCCGCAGGGACCGATGGCTTGTGCAGTTGAAGCAATTCCGATTTCTCGACCTGTATCTTGTGGACACTGGGGGTGACATGGAGTGGAAGACCAATGGGATTGCGGCGTTTGGAACGGTCCTGCGCCAGGCGCACCTGTTCGCTCGGATCCGCCAGATTGAGCCGACCTTGAAAATGTCCTCCCAGGATCGGAAACGGGCAGGGCCGAGCTTAGCCGCGAAAAGGCTCAAGAGACGCAAAAAAGACCGGGCTGCAGTTCTGTAGTGTGGGCCGTATCGGCCCATCCCCACCGGATCGTCCGATACGGACGACACTACAGAAGGTGGAAACCGTGCGAAGGCACGCCAGCTGCAGTTCTGTAGTGTGGGCCGTATCGGCCCATCCCCGTCCCACCTCTTCGAATAGGCGGGACTCCATTCTCACACCCGGCCAAAGGCCCCTGCCAACTTCTAACTTGTCTAGCTCGCTTACCCGAAATGCAATTGGGTGCCTTTGGTGCTGGAGTCCTACGGGCCAAAAGCCTGCTAGTCGCGGTAGTAGCGGTGAAGCTTTTTTCGGAGCGGACCGTTGTTTGCCAGGATTTGATAGGCGTGGACACCCGCGATTGGGGCGTGGACAAAGTCCCCTCCGGCACACTCGAGGATCAAACCGCCGGCAGCGATGTCCCACCATCGGAGTCCGTACTCGAGATAGGCATCGAGTCGACCGCTGGCGACATACACCATCGCGAGAGCGGCAGCGCCCATGATCCGGATCTTGCGAACGCGGTGAACCAGGTCGTTCAAAACCGGAAGCATGCGATCCAGGGTTTCGCGCTTCTTGGCAAACCCGAGAGAGATGATCGACTCACGAAGGGCGGCGCGCTGACTGACGTGGATGGGACGGCCATTCAGCCGCGCTACCTGCCCGCGGATCGCAGTCCAAAGCTCATCGCAGAAGGGATCGTACACCACACCTACCAGCGTCTGGTATCGAGGCGCGCGTCGGCGAACCCCGGGCTTGGACTCCGTCGGGAGTCGACGTTCAAGAGCGATGGAGACGCAGGCGTGGGGGATGCCGTAGGTGAAATTCACAGTGCCATCGATTGGATCCACTACCCATCGATACTCCGCGCTCAAGTCACCGGACACGCCTTCCTCTCCAAGAATCGCAGCCTGCGGAAAGGTCTTCAGCAGCGCTTTTTCGATGAGTTTCTGGCAACGCACATCCAGCTCGAGTTTGATGTCGTGCTGAGTGGCTGAATTGATTTTCTTGGGCTCCACCAGATTCTGGCGCATGAGAGCGCCGGCAACGCGCGCCGCTGACGCCGCAGTGGCGAGGGCCTTGGAAAGAGAAATGGGTTTCATGGCGATCGGAACCTGTGACCGTGTCCGCGATTGCTCAGATCGGTTGCTGCGCGACGGCGTGCATGGAACCTGAGACGCTTTCCGACGATGCGACAGAGCGTTGTGGAGCTCGAAGAACGGTCAGACCCAGCACGAGGATAAAAATACCAAACGCCATGCGGATCGCGCTCAACGTGCGAATCCGTCCTTCGCTAGCGGTGGCCCACTGAATCATATCCCGAAGCCGCCACGGGGAGATGGTCAGCCACATGCCAACGATGACCCAGAGATAGGCCCAAGCCACCAGCACGAGACGCCAGTCCGAATCGACCCAGCGAGCGGTGTCGACGGTGAGTTTTGCGGCCAACAGGAGCAAGGCGGCCAATCCCCGGACGGGGAGGAAATCGTGAAGAAAAAAGCAGGCTCCCACGCCGACCAGGATGAACATGCCGTATAGGATTGGCTTGAGATTAGTGAAGTCTGCCACGTTTTCCTCCCGGACGTAGTAAACGAACCAAGCGGTCGCGATCAGGATCAGCGGGTAGCCGATCGGGGTGTAACGGGGGAATTTGCGGGCCGCTTCTGCAAAGGCGGCCGGTTTCATCACCCCGTAGAGGTGGATTAAAGCGAATCCGAGCCCGAGGACCACGGCGAGCGTTGAGAGAGTCAAACCTGGCATAAACCGGGTGTTGATACGCGAGTCCAGAGGCGAAAGCAACAGCGCGTCGTGGAACAAAAACCGGGGACTTCCGAGCAAATCTGGCGCACGTGCTGATGGGAAGCACGGCAGAACGGGTAGTCCAGCGAGCGGACTGCCCGGTGTTGATCGTCCGGGAGCGCGAGCACGAGTTCACCAAGCCGCGAGTTCCGCTCCACTCTCCTCCGCGCACTCCGCGGTAAAAGCTCCTCCCCGGATCGGAAACGGGCAGGGCCGGGCTTAGCCGCGAAAAGGCGCAAGAGACGCAAAAAAGACCGGG
>JAYTTC010000335.1:0-6260 GCA_043745255.1 Verrucomicrobiales bacterium | reverse complement strand
GGTCGCTCCTTCACCGCTTACTCAGCGACGGCCCAGTGGTGTCTGGACCGACACTCACCGAGCAGGTTCCCACCGGTTTTAGCCGGGGGTGGTGTCTCTACCAAAAAACCTCATTTTGCGCCTCACGAACTCCCGCCTCCCTTCCCCCGGCCTACGCGCACTTTGGCTGCAGACCGTGCCCGTTGAGCTCCGTCATTTGCATGCGCCAGCCAAGACGTGGCATCCCAAGTCGCCAATTTCCAGACTGAAGCTATGTGCACTCTGAACGTTCTGGGCCTCTTAACGGAATGCTCAAAGGACCGTTCACCGGACATATGGACCGCAAGGCTTCTTCTCGTACAGGAGCGCCCAAGGTAAGTTCATCGAGTGCCAGATGCACCGACCTCGGAATTTGTAACCAAGGCCACCGGAGATCGGTGGTGTAGCTAACTCTCCAATCAGAAATGTTACTCCAAGGTAGCATGCTAAACACGTTATCAACCCGACGGCGCAAGGCTGCCCTTGTCTCGTTCGTCGGTAAGCAACGAGGTAAAGTCGCACTAGGTAGTACGGACCACAGAACATGAGTAGCAACCAGCCCACTCCCCCATGCATAGAAAACAGAAAGAGATTGACCTTCGGGAAGAACAGTGCGGATACCGCAAGTCCAAGAGGAACACACACCCAATTCATTTCCCTCCAATCGAAAAACAAAGATCGGGCGGTCGATGAGTCAACGGCGGGCTGCAGGTTATTCGCCATCTAGCAGATCCTTGAGCTCAAGGTAGTCCTTTATGAATTGCTGCGAATCGTACGCGGCCCAGTCATATAGAGTGTTATTCGGAAAAACATCGTTCCAGAGCTGACCCCACCCTGGAAACCCCATGAAACCGCCGCCGTCCCACGGTGAGAAGTTGCGGTGCCCATTTGCGCGGTGATCTTGAATCGCATGCAAGGCACTCCCCAACGCTTTGTTCCGCTTGCAGCGGTCATCAGCAGTGAGTGCATCCAGCAGTTGATCGCTCAGGAATTTGTTATAGGCGGCCTCTGCCTGCTCCTTCGATTCATACTCGCCAGTGTTCGGATCGATCCCAGCCATAGCATGACCCGCGGTTGTGTCGGCATCCGTGCCTTGGGTACCCTGGAGATCATACATCCAAGACTGATTGATGATGTCCCATCGATCGCTTCTCGAGAACTCGGTGAAGCCCATTACAACGTCAAAACTAATGTTGAAATGCACATTGGACGCAAAGAGCCCCTTAGGATCTACGCGTCGCGTGGGACTATTTCTCACGAACCCATAGAGATTGATCCCGCCCCGTTCTCCAACATGTGCGTGGCGCAACTGTGCCTGAGCACGTGGCAGCAGCCTTTGCGTTTCAAGCCCGCTTGCTTGAGCCAGCCCGAGCACGCCGGAGGGGCAGACTCGACTTACTTATCGCCTTTGCGCGACTTGTTCTTGGCCTCGTCGGCCGAGGCTTCTGGTGCCATCCGGTGGACCTGCGCCAATTCCTCTGGCTGTAGTCCGGAGATATCAAAGTAGAGCAAAAGCGCCCCATCGGAACTGGCGTAGATTCCATTGTCGGATAGGTCCTGGTCGTTGCTAGCCGATTCGTTAATCAGAGGCTCTGATACAAAGTGGATAGTCAGGAACTTCCCAGCTGGCTCCACTACCGAGTAAGGCAAAAGCCTGCAAGCGATGAAGAGCTTCTCTGTGATCATACGATCATCATCATCATCTGAAAACGGCCAATACCTGAGCCCTTGGAGTTGGAGATCGGGTGATCGCAGCCAGTCGTAATGCCCCGTGCTGCCGCCTCGTTTCGTCGCCTCCGCAAAATTGCGTCCTAAGAGAGAGATCGAGTTCGACAGGCCAGCAGACTGCCGACGGAGGGTCAGAGTCTCTCCAAGGATGATGAGCAAAAACTCCTGAAAAGTTGCCATAGCCTCACCTCAATCAATCACCTAGGCCATTCAGCGCGTCATCGATTGCTTTTAGCCGTTGGCTTTGAACTGGATTCACACCCGATTGCTTGCCTTGCTCAATGGCTCGACGAGCGATCTCGCGGAGCTTCTGGAGGTCATCGCTCGACGGGCGCTTGTCCGTTATCCCCTTGATCCAGTCCTTTGCTTCCTTGCTAACTTCCTTGCTGAGGTCGTGGCTGCTTTGGCCGACATACTTTTCTCGACCCAACGCATCACGAGACTGTTTTAGAGCATTTTTTACCAGGTCGGCGTTGCGCTTGTTGAAATTCACATCCCCTGCCAAATTCTCAAGACAGGCAACCCGCTGGGCAGGTGGTAACTTCATGCAGGCCTCAATGCAGGCATCCACGCTCGTGCCAGCCAGTCCCCAAGAATCGTAATGGCTGATCGGAGCGTTTTCCACGAACCCATAAAGATTGATTCCGCCCTCCTCCTCAATGGGATCTCTATTTGCCCATCGTTGGAGATTGGGGTCATAGAAGCGAAACCCATAGTACACGAGCCCTGACTGCGGATGAGCTTCCTTGCCACTGAAGCGATAGAGATTCGCCTCAGCTAATGGCCCCACCGAGCCCAGCACATTTCCGTAGGGATCATAGGTATAGCGTGCCCAGACTGAGGGCCCCGAGAACAGACTCGTAACATCACCCCGGCCATCGCTGTGGTAAAGTACACTCTGCGCTGTTGCGTGATCTGTTCGTGCGAGTAAGCCTCCAATGCCGCCCGCCCGTTGCAATCCGCCCGAGAGGTCGACTCCCCGAGTATAAGTAACAACGGGCAGGTTCTGGCTGTTGCGCTCCTGCACAACGGTGCCACCGACGTAGAGGTAGCGAACCTCATTTGTCTGAACCCAGCTCCCGCTCCAGGTGTAGTCCTTCTTTATCCTTCTCCTTAACATCCCGTCATATGAGAAAGTGCTCCGCCATTTACTCGACTCATAGACTTCGATGAGCTGGTTCTCCTCATCGTAGTTCAACACCCGCTTACTATCCCCTTTCAGATTTCCCCGGACGTCATAGGTGAGGTTAACGTTCGTGCCAAGAGCAACGGTCAAAGAGTGTGTCACCGTCCGTGGGGTAGGCTGCTGAGCATCCTTTGCCGTTGCCGAAAAGGTGTTATTGCCATTCACGAGGGTGATCCCCTGGCGAGCAAAGCTCCCGTCCTTGTAGAGGGTGGCGGCCACAGTCGATCCGGAGAATGTGACGTTGACGCTGGTCGCATTCGTACCCGTGCGACCGGAGACAGTGAACGCCGTGTTTCGCCAGACGTTGGTCAGCTCATTAAGATTATCCGAAACGAATGTTTCGACAGTTTGATTTCCCGCCCCGGTCCCCAGAGTGCGGTTGGTGAGATTGCCTGCCGCATCGTATTTGTAGGCGAACTGCTCATGCACACGGCTTGCTCCCGAAGTTTGCTCAGTAGCAGCTGCGCTCAGGAGCTCCCCCAGATCGTCATAGGTGTAGTCGACGTACGACCCGTTCAAAAACTCACTTGAAGTCCGAGTCTGCCTAGTCCTTCGGTGATTGTCGTCATACGTGTAGGCATGCGAATCCAGGTTGGTGGTCCCAAACATTGCGGCGGTTGTGAGAAGCCTGCCGAACGAATCAAAAGTGTTGGTCCTGGCCCCTCCCCACGGAACATCGATCTTCCTCACGAGAGAGCCAAGCCAGTTGCCTGACACAGCGGCCTGATAGGCGTAGTCAAAGGTTCCGACGGGTGAACTGATCAGATCCATCCGGCCAGCACCGTCTAGAACAAACTGCTGGGTCCACCTGCCTCCCCCGGGTAATCCAACTGCCAGCGAGGTCATCCATCGGTTGGTGTCATAGCCATAGGTCACCACATCCTCGTTCCAGGGGCCATCCTCAGCCGCCAATCGACCGAACGGGGTGTAGGAGAGAGCTGTCGTACCCACCCAGTCAGTCATGCTGATCACGCGCCGGTTTCCGTCATAGGAATATTTGAGGTTTGTGCTATCGGGATAGCTTACGTTGGTCAGATTTCCGACAGAATCAAAGGAATAGACCGTTTTTGAGAAGGTGGTCCCACTGAGGGGGGGTATCGAACGGCCGGTGAGCCAGCCGTTCGTGTTGTACTGATAAATGAAATTGGTCTTCCCGCTATGGTCCATCTTCTGAGCCACCCGACCTTCCGTGTCATACACCCACTGCGTGATCTTATTGTTCTCGTTGGTGAGATAGAGAAGTTGACTCCCGGGCGAGTACGCCATCCAGACTGAACTGGAGAGTGGATTCTGAACCTGGTTTCGGCGACCGGCAGGATCATAGCCGTAATTGGTGATTTTCCCAAGCCGATCCGTGTATTGGGCGACCCCAAAATCCCCGTATGCGATGTACTCGCTGGGTCCGCTCGGAGAGTCGATCTGGATCACCCGGTCGAGATCGTCATACGTGAAAGTAGAGCTCACGCCGTTCAAGTTTGTTCGGGTCTGCAAATTGCCCCAGCCATTATACTTGTTCGCCTCGGTGCACAGCCAAGTGCCACCTACCTTCGCCCACTTGGCGACCACCTGCTTCTGAAGATCGTACTCGATTTTGAACTCACTGATGCCAGAGGAGAGGATATTCGTGAGATTGTCAAACTCGTCATACTTGCGGTCCACGTAGGTGCCTCCTGGAGCAATCACGTGCGTGAGTCGCGCCCGGTTGTCATACGTGTAATACGTCGTGTTCCCCGCACCATCCTTGACGTTGTCGAGCGTACCGCAGCTGCAGTACGCGTAGGTCATGTTTGTCCCGAGGGCGTTGGTGTGACCGGTGACCTGACGGAACCGATCATAGGACCAATAGTCATGGTAGCCCATCCGGTCGATTCGCTCCACGAGGTCCAGCTTGTCAAAGCGGTTGCTGATGAAACTTCCATCGGGATAAGCGACCTTGGTAAGACGTCCCAAATAGTCAAAATCGTAGGTCAGCGTAAGTCCCTGTGGATCGACGGTGGTCCGGATGTCATTGTTCAGATACGTCATCGAATTGGTCGACACGGGATTGCCATCGGAGCCGCTCAAGGTCTTGTTGGTCACTTGTCCGGGAGCATTGAGTATGTAGTCCGCAAACCTGCCCCCCGGAAAACCGGAGTGACTGGGCTGCTGACTCACTGAATCGTATTGAAACGTGGTTTTCTGACCAATGGGGTTGGTAATGCTCAAAACCTGGTTTCCGTTTGCCCCGCCCAATTGGTTGCCACCCACCAAGCGCTCAGTGGGGGAACCACCGCCTACCGGCGTCATTATCCCTACCACATTCTCAGCCTTCGGTTTGTAGCGGTGCGGCGAGGTGTAGTGTTTCAAGGGAAAACGATACTTGCGCGAACTCACCCCGAATGCCGCGTCCGGCGACGCCAAGGGACCTGGGCGCGGCACAGTCCGAGCAGAGGTGACCATCCCGGCCTCGTTGTAGTCCGACTTCGACGCGGCCCACAGCTTGCCACCGGATCCGCTGGCGTCCGCGCTGTGACTGTAGGTCATCACGTGCGTGGGCCGAGTCCAGAGCCCCGCCTTCGCACCACCGGCGTTGGCGGTGTCCGTCGTATAGTCAAAAAAGGTGAGCGGCCCCGTTTCGGTGGCACTGGGTCCGGGGAGTCGTTCAATCGATTTCGAATCGCTGATGAACTTTCCGTTCCCCCTGCGCCAGCGAGTTAGGTCGCCCAGGTTGTAATCATTTGTCCCCAACGAGCTCACTGCAAAATTGTTCGTGAGCACCGTGTCCTGGATGGACTGCGGCAGGCTCTGGAACTGCCGGGGCCCCCAGTAGGCGGACGTACGATCCGAGAACGCATTTGGGACGGTGCCGTAGCGACCCGTGAAATCGTCAAAATTGTAGGTTCCAAAACTGGCGTCCCCCACGGTGGTCGTCAAATACGAGAGGTAATTGATCATGTCATCCCGAATTCCGGTGATTCCGGTCCAGGGATTTGTCGGAAGGTTTCCAAACACCCAGAGATGATGACGCACGTCCTTTTCCGTCACGTGGAGCGCGTAGTAGTTCGTGTCGGCAAAGGAGAGATACTGAAATTTGTTCGTGCCATAGGGCGTGATCACGCTCGCCACAAGGTTGCTGTCGGTCGTGTTGTAGGTGATCTGGCTGGCCAGTTGGACCACATCCTTAATCTCTATCAGGTGCGCATTGGCATCGTAGGTCAGCACCACTTTTGCACCGAACGGGTTGGCAACCTGCCAGACCAGGCTGCCGTAGCCAGCAATGTTCGTGTAGCTAAGACTGGTCTGGTCGCCCGCCGCGTCGGTCACCGTGCGCAACCGCAGTTGCACTTCT
>JAYTTC010000334.1:0-6271 GCA_043745255.1 Verrucomicrobiales bacterium | reverse complement strand
CCGGATCGTCCGATACGGACGACACTACAGAAGAGGGAAACCGTGCGAGAGCACGCCAGCTGCAGTTCTGTAGTGTGGGCCGTATCGGCCCATCCCCGCCCCGCCTTGTCTGAATCACGTCAGAACCCCGCGGCCGCGGCTGCTAGGCTGATATCGAGCAAAGCTGAGCCTCCTCCTTTTCCGCTTGGCGAGGGAGCGCCCCTTGGATAGTTCGGCGTCCGGCCCGGGATAGAATAAGGCCGTGGATAAAGCCGAGCTTCTCGCGAGCGAGGTCAGGAATCACGAACGGATACAGATCCGGAAGGCCCATTCCTCGATTAACGGAATTGATGGCTCGTGCCAATGGGATCCATCTCTCGAGCAATCCGTCCATCGTCTGGGCCTGGGCTGAGGTGGGTCCGGTGTCCGCGACATTCGCTAATCCGAAACTCGTGGCCGTCTCGAGGGTGTCGTAGATATGCAGATAATGCGCCCATGTTTCCGCCCAATCCTCCCAGGGGTGAGCGCTCGCATAGGCTGTGACGGTGCGTTGAGGCCAGTCTGGAGCCGGTCCTTGGCAATAGTACGTAGCCATATCTGAGAATCACGCGACAGATTTTGCTGTCCGGTGGAAAGTTTCAGCATCGCGTGGCTGAAGTGTGTCAGTGCTTTCGGGTAAACAGAAAACCAACCAGCGCCCCGACACCGAAGGCGATGCCCATGGTGCGATACGGATTCTCGCGTATCGCCTCGTCGGCCGCCTTGGCCTTTTCGACAGCATTCTCCTGAAGGTCTTCCCATGCGTCCTTGCCCTGAGCGAGGACCGTTGTGAGGCGTTTGCGTGCCTCTGCAATCTTATCCCCCGCCACTTCTGTTGTTGCCTCAAGCAGGGCTTGAGCTTCTTCAGCGAGATTGTGAGTGTGGGAACGAGCCTGAGTTGTTTGTTTTTTCATAGTGTGATGCGCAGTTGCGGCAGTTCCTAAGCTCAGATCGTGCCGTTCTGCGAAACGTTTCGATTCGATGTCCTTTTGTGGCACTCGGCCTGGTTTTCCCTGATCTTCGGTGCCGAGAGCAGGGCAGGGTGCATGCTGTGCCGCGGCGCAGCGTGCACTCTGCACGGGCAGCTAAGCGTGCGAATCGGACAGGGGACGAAGGCGTTCCTGCTGCTCGGTTGAGGTAGGCAGGGAGAAGAAAAAACGAGTTTCCTGGTCGGGCTCGCTCTCGCAACCGATCGTGCCAGTGTGAGCCAGGATGATCTCGCGAGCGATGGAGAGACCGAGTCCGCTGCCGTGTGTTTTTTCTCCAGGGACTCGAAAGAATCGCTCGAAAATGCGTTCGTGATACTTCTTTGGAATTCCTGCCCCCTTGTCCTTCACCGTGAACTGGACTCCCCCGTTCTCGGCTTCCGACACCGAGAATAGAATCACATCCCCTTCGGGAGAGTGCTTGATGGCATTCGTGAGAAGGTTTCTCAGCACATGGCTGATCCGTGCCCGGTCGATATACAGCGGAGGAAGTCCCTTCTTGCAGTCAACCTTCAGGGTCAAACCGCGTCCGTTCACAAGAGTTTTGACTTCCTCCACAGCTTCCTCCACGAGGTGGCAGACGCAGACCTCTTCCCAGTGCATTCGCGGATTTCCGTGCTCGAAATGCGCCAGATCCAGGAGATTGTTGAGCAGTCGCAGCAGCCTGGAGATGTCTTCCTTCGCTGTTTTTAGCAACTCCGCCGGGCGCGGTTGCAATTCTCCCACGCTGCCTTCCTCGAGAAGATGCACTGCCATGCGAATGCTGGTGAGCGGTGTCTTGATTTCGTGACTCACGGTCGAGACAAAGTTGGACTTCAAGTCATCCAGAAGCCGGAATTGTGTGACGTCCTCGAGAACAATCGCGGCTCCAAGGAGACTATTCTCTTCGTCGCGCATGATGAATATTTTTGGAAGAAAATAGCGGGGCTCGTTCTCGACTTGTTGCAGCAGGCTCTCCTGAAAAAGACGGGGCAAATAGTCACGCCCTTCCGAGAGAACCTGGACAGCCCTCTCTTTAAGAGGAACAGGCAACTCCTCTCCGCAGTCGCCGTAGACCCGTTCTGCGGCGGCGTTCTTGAGTTCAACGCGCAGGTCGCCGTTCACCACGTAGACGGGGTCAGGCATGGCGGCCAGTGTCGCGTGGAGAATTCGCTGTGCGCGAACCACACTTGCAGCCGTGCTGTTGCGATAGGCGTCTAGGCGGGTGGACATTTTGTTGAACTCTCGAACCAGCAGGCCCATCTCGTCGGGCGCGGTTCGCGTGACCTCGGGACTGGTCTGGTTCTCACCCCTCGCCTTGATTGATCCTATCAACGCGCGAACCGGGTGCAGAATGCTTTGGGCGAGCCGCACCGAGACCAGCAGCCAGAGCAGCGTTGCCACCAACATCATGCAGCTCAGCACCACGGTGGAAGACCTGCGGATATTGTCTGCCTCTGCCACATTCGATCGAATGCCATCGCTGCTCATCGATCGCAACTGCTCGGTCAGCATATGAACTTTCGCCTTCAACTGATCAAAGGCGGGTCGAATCTGAGCTCGTTGACTTTGTGGAACCGAGGACAAGGTGAGTCCGATGGCCTGCATCGATTTGAAAGCCTGCTCCAGCTGCTGTGTCAGGCGAGATTCGTTTGGATCTGAGGCGTCTCGAAGCGCCACGCCCAACGATTGTTCGAACGTCGAAGCGCCCTGTTTGAATCGTTCGAGAGTCCCCGGGTCGGTCTCCTGAAGGATACGAACCATGCTCTGATCCATCTGCAAGGCGGCTTCCTGCATTCGGTCTGCCGCAATCACTCGCTCCAGGTTTCGACCCCCAAGATCTTTGATGCAGTGCTCCAAGTCATAGAGCACGTGGACAGCATAGAGACCCACCCCGAGCATCAGCAGGGGAAGTGGCAGAAAAGCCAGCAGGAATCTTCTTTTTAGCATTGATGAGGTCGGGGCGGCTAGGAGCCGGCAACCTCCGACTCTAACTGTCCTGGCACCTCCATTCGCTTGCGTTTTCGGTAGAGAGTGGCGGGATCAATTCCGAGGATAGAGGCGGCTTCCTCGCGGCTCCGCGTTTTCGCGAGCACGAGCCTGATATGCTCAGCTTCCAGCTGCGCGAGGGAAATGCTGGATCCAAGCTGGCTGGGAAACGTGTGGGATGCCTGCGGCATGTCCGGCAGGTCCGCGATGTCCACTTCCGAGCTCTCCGCAAGGATCACGCTTCGCTCAATAATGTTCCGCAACTCGCGTAAATTACCCGGCCAGGCGTACCCCTCGATCAATCTCCAGGCCGCTGGCGAGAAATCGAGACCCGGTTTCCCAGCCTGTGACCCGAGAGACCCGAGAAACTCAAGTGCCAGACGTTTTAAGTCACGGCGACGCGCGGCCAACGGCGGCATGTTGACGGACACGACGTTCAGACGGTAATACAGGTCCTCTCGAAACTTTCCTTCCTGAACGGCTTGGGCGAGATCGCGGTTCGTTGCGGCGATGAGACGGACATTCGCGCGTCGCGTCTTGGACTCCCCCACGCGTTCGTACTCCCGTTCTTGAAGCAACCGCAGCAATTTGGGCTGCATTTCCAGGGGTAATTCACCAATTTCATCCAGGAACAAGGTCCCTCCGTCTGCAGCGGCCACTTTCCCCCAAGTGTCGCTCACGGCACCCGTAAAGGCACCCTTTACGTGGCCGAATAAGGTACTCTCCAGTAGCTCACGGGATAGGCAGGGGCAGTTGACCGTCACGAAGGGGTTTTCTTTGAGCGTGCTTGCTTGATGGATCTGCCGTGCAAGAACGCTCTTACCGGTTCCGCTCGGACCGAGGATCAGAATCGTGGTCGGAGTGGAGGCTGCTTTTGAGACCAGGGAATACATCCGTTCCATCACAGGCTCGTCCGTCGACCAATCCTCACGAGAGGAACTGTCCGGACGGCTCTCCAGCTCCGCCAGTCGGATCTCCATCTGCCTTGTTCGCGCGATGCGAGCGAACGTCTGACGGACTTGATCGGGAGTGAATGGCTTTGAAAGGTAGTCGTGCGCGCCGCGCCTCATCGCTTCCACAGCGGTCTCAACCGAGGAGTATGCCGTAAAAACGACAACAGCAAGCTGTGGAGCCGCCTGCAAAAGCTTGTCCAGAACATCGAGCCCATTTTCCTGGTTGAGCCTGAGGTCCAGGATTGCGGCATCGAAATGCGACTTCTCCACCTCTTTCAAGGCGTCCGCGCCGTTGGTTGCGGTGACACACTGGTGCCCCATCGACTCGAGACAGATGGTGGTTGTCTGCCGAATGCTCGCTTCGTCGTCCACCACGATGATTCTCATTTGTATTGATCCCCGCAGCTAGCAGTTGTGGCTCAATGGCGTTCTCCAGAGAGCCTGATTCGAGAGAAGACTCTCATGCGTTCAACAAAAAGGCCTAGGTTTCGAGAGTTATCCCGAGCCACTCCCGCAGTCAATAGCTTAGGACATGCCAGTAGCATTATTGTCTGATCCGGCCATTGACTGACAGCCCAGCCGACCGTACAACCCCACCGCAACGGAATGATTCCAGAAATACCCATAACGATTCTCTTGGCCGAGGATAACGAGGACGATCTTTGGCTGATGCAGCAGGCACTTAAGAAAGCCTCCCTGCCGCGTCCAGCCATGGTGGTTCGCGACGGGGCTGAGGCGATCAACTACCTTGCTGGAAACGGTGTCTACGCAGATCGTACTCAGTATCCCATTCCGTTTGTTCTGCTGCTCGACCTCAAGATGCCCTTCAAGGACGGATTTGACGTGCTCGAATGGTGGAGAAGCGAACCTCGTAACCAGCATCTCACGATCATCGTGCTCACCTCCTCCGTTTCGCGAGTCGACATCGAGCGCGCGTATTCCCTAGGAGCCACCTCTTATCTCTGCAAGCCCTCAGAATTGGCGGACCTATCAGAGATGGTGAGCCGGATTCTGGAATACTGGAAGATCGTTCAACCTTCCGCCTAGCAGGCCGTCGGACTTAGAATGTCGTTCCCCAGGGTGCCCGCCAGGGCTAATGTTTGGTTCCAGGGTTTTCTGGGCGTCGGCCTGCTAGAACCACCGAGAAGGGAAGCGTCACACTCAGCTTGGCGATCGTTCAAGAAGGATGGAGCCGAGACCGTCAGAGACTCAACTCGTCCCGAGCGGTCTTCGTCGATCACTCGAATCGTGCTCGACGACGTGTTTCGAGAAGTTCTCGATAACCTGGTCAAGGACGTCGGTGCTCGTGGTGCAGAGATTCACATCGACCGTCTGCTGCCCCCGGTGCAGGCGGATTCTACGACTCTCAAACAGGTGCTGAGTCATCTTCTCGCGAATCCAGCCAAGTTCGTGGGACCGCCAAAGGCTCCGAGAATCCGAGTCGGGTGTCAGACCACCGAGGGCCGGATGAGAATCTGGGTGGAAGACAACGGAGTTGGCATCGCACGGGCGCATCAACGGAAGATTTTCGGTCTTCTCCTGCCTCCAAAGTGGCGGATGGGGACGCCCCTGACCCGAAGTAAAATTCTGTAGCGTGCACCGTATTGGCGCATCCCGGGCGTCACGCAGCCGGCGACGCACCCGTGGATCACGTTAAGTAGGGACAGGCCGGGCGTGGCCGGACTGGGCTCACATATCTGCGCGATGGCTCTCGCAGTCGCTGGATTGGCTCCTAAAAGTTCTCCACCAATCCTGGCTTCCGAAGGCGGACTCCAGATGGTTTCTTTAAGTCCTAGCAGTTCGACGAAGCGGCGGTTCGGGATCATATGAAACCCAATCTCTCAACGGGTGATGAAGTGTTAATGAACCAAACCGGAGAGGCCGCCCCGTGCGGAATGAAGCGCGCAGGTCTGCTCCACGAGGTCTTTGAGTTGCTCTGATGAGAACGGCTTAGGCAGAAAAAGGAAGTCCCCGACAACATTCAGAGTCGAGAGGTATTCTCCTGACATCAGAATGAAGGGAGGATCGACCCGCCATTCCGCGATAAGCCAGTCGAGGAAATCGAGGCCGGTCCCATCCGGAAGATGGTAGTCGGACAGGATTAGGCTGACAGCGTCAGCTGTTCGAACGGCGGCCTTGGCCTGCTCGACACTGCCTGCCTGGACGACTGTGTATCCCAGGCCTGTCAGTACAAGTGAGATCGTCCGCCTAAGTGTTGCATCGTCTTCTACTACCAGGATTCTCCGAGTTTCAGAGGCATCGGTTTTGGGCAAAAGTTGGAGCGAGAGACGATGACGGGGTGAGCATATTGGATTTTGCATAAATCTTTCGTTTTGAGAAAGGAGA
>JAYTTC010000333.1:0-6278 GCA_043745255.1 Verrucomicrobiales bacterium | reverse complement strand
CGTTCGCAGACTTCATAGAGACCCCAGTAGATCCCATTGAGATAGAGATGAACCATCAGACCGTGCGGCGCGGGATGACCCATGGCCCGATACAGCTCGTGGCCAAACTGGTTGCGGATAAATTGTTCGGTGTCTTTGGCGGCATCCCAGGCATAGCCATCGTTGGCTCCCGCCCGCAGTACCAGCGTGTCGAATTCTCGGACCGCGTCGTCGGATTTGAAAACATCGTGCCGCAGCTTGCCGACCCCGTACAGCGTCTTAAATAGAACGCGCAGCGAATGCTTCTGAGTCACATTGGGATCGCGAAAATACCCGCCCTGAATGCGCAGGCCGCAGTCCTCTTGGAATTCGCTGACGCCATTGGTGCCGATCATTTCCATCGAAACGGGTCGTTCCCAGGTCGAGTCATGACTGGTGGGATTCGAGTAAATCCCTTTCCGGGTGTCGAAGAGATTGGAGATGCTGGTGCTGAAGAATACCGACGGAAGGGACTGCAGCGAGGCGATCATCTGCGGCGCGGTGGATGCGTTGGTGGTGATACGCGGATCCATCGCGTAGTCTGCCGGCACTCCGGACCAACTGTTCGGATAGCCAGCATTGGTGACGGCTTTGTGGCTTTGAGCCACGATCTGGTCTAGGAAAATATACGTGTGTGTATCCACGTTGGACGGGGTGTAGCCGACTTTAGTGGCGACGGCTCTCAGCGCCGTGCTACGGCTGATCTGGATCGGGCCTGTGTAGAGCGTTCCGTTTACCGCGCTCGGCGCCGATCCATTGGTGGTGTAACGAATCTCGGCTCCCGCTGTGGCGGTGCTGATCGCGACTTCAAATGGAGCCTCAAAGAATCCGCGGTTTACGCTGAACTTAGTGTCCGCCACCAGCCCCGCCGTTCCTGCCACGTTCGTCGATCCTGGCGTCGGCCGGGTGAAGTATTGCCCAGAGAGCACAGATATCGTTCGCCCAGTGAGCTCCGGCAACAAGAGGAAGTCGTCGTCGGCTGGGGTGCGGTTTAGCCCTTGGATCGCGAGAACATTGATCCCGTCCTGCAAGAGGTCGGTGTGTCCAGTGAGGTCGAATTCCTCAA
The DNA here is from genome assembly GCA_043745255.1 of Verrucomicrobiales bacterium. GTDB lineage: Bacteria > Verrucomicrobiota > Verrucomicrobiia > Limisphaerales > UBA11320 > UBA11320. The sequence goes on along the minus strand of JAYTTC010000333.1, from coordinate 5,194 downwards.
ATTGCACCGCTGCCGCATCTGCGTGTTCCGCAGTGGCTGAGGAGTTCCACGACAAGATAATCGGGGCATTGGCTTCAGCGATTTTCACCCCGTTCAGATAGGCGGTGAACCCATCATCGTATTTCATCCGCAAGGTGAGTGAATCAAGGACCGGCAAATCGTCCAATACGACTAGGAACGGGACGCGGAGTAGCGCAGAAGCATTGATCCCCTGCATTGGAGCTTGAAGGTCCGTCCGAACAATCGATTTGTAGGTGAGCGGCGCGGTGGAGCCAGTCACCACCACTTCACCCAACGAGAGCACGTCGGTCTCGTCCGCGTTTCCCTGTCCGCCGGTGCCCGAGAGGTCGGGGTCTGGAGTCCGCGTGACGCGCACTCGTCCGCCCACCACTGCGCTGCCTGTCAGGCTGCTCAGAGAGAGAGTGAGGGTTGCGGGGCCAGTCAAGCCTCCGCCACCCAGGGTGTTCTCTGGGTTAAGAAGCGCGGAAGTGAAGTTGGTGATAGCACCGTCGAGGGAAAGGATCTGCACGGTGATGTCCCTCAGCCGCGATCCGCAGCAACCATCGCCGCGATTGTAGAGGACGATCTCATCAATCCAGGAGTTGGTGCGGAGGGTTACTTCCCAGGTTGCGGGCAAATTCGCGCCAGCGAGCGTGTGGGTGAAGTTGCGGAGGTTACCATCGACGGCGAGATTTCCAGTCAAGGAAGCTAGGCTTGAGGACTGAGTGGTGACTCTACCGCGTGCCAAATTGGTGGTGGTGCTGCTGCTGACCCCAGCCACCTGGCCGGCATCAAATCCCAGGCCAATCAAGCCACCGTTCCAGGCGGAATCGTCGAAAGTTGGGCTCGCCCAGTCCTCGGGCCGGTCGGCGGAACCGGCTGGCACGCGCCACTTCGACGCTTTCCCCTCGGCGACGAACGCGGTGGTGGTGGTCTGCGACACGGCCCCATAGGAGACATTGGGTTCCTGTGGCGGAAAGGTCGGCGCATAGGCGAACTCCACCGTGGCACCATCCGGCCTCACCAGCGCGAGGTATTCGCCCGCACCGTCCAGTTGGAAGTTGGTGTGCAGTTCAGCGCCAGCGACCGCGCGGTTCTTGGCCGAGGCGAAAATCAGAAGAAACTTGCCGGGCCCAAGAGTCGTCGCGGGAAAGGTCCACTTGGAGAGATTGGCCGCGTCGTCGGTCAGGTGCCAGCCGCCTAGGTCGAGCGCAGCCGTGGTGGAGTTCTGCACCTCGAGCCAGTCGGAGGCATCGCCGTCCTGATCGAGGAGGCCGCCAACGTTGGAGGCGAGAAACTCAGAGATCAGGATCCCTTGATCGGCAGCCAGCCCAAATTCGAAGCTGAGCAAACAGAGACAGACTAGGACGGAAATACGCATACGAATTTTAAGAGTGTTGTGCTGCACAAGAGCCTCCGCAGCTGGGGGCCCTTACTGGTAGCTGAGTACGAGGGGTCGACGAGACGATCTCGACCTTGGTGATATGCAGGGCGGTGTCAGAGCGGAGACGCCAGAAAGCACGCCCGACAGGGGCAGGCACCGTCACTGTGTGCGCCGTGGTATTGATGACCGCGCTGGGGGTCGCGACATAAGGTCCCTCTACGTTTGTCGCCGTCTCGAGGGAGACCGGACTGAGGACAGTAATCGAACCGACCATGCCGGTGGGCGTCGCACCTGAAGTGGAGTGGTTAAGACAGCGATATGGAAAAATGCCCGGAGTGTTGAAGGTCACACTGCAAGCGCTCAGGATGGCTGCATTGCCGCAGAACGGCTCGGCTGCTGTTGTCCCGGTGATGGTGTGAAGTAGGGTGCCGGTGCCATGCAGAAAAAGCACGGAGTCTCCGACGTTCACGGTGAGTTTGGCCGGAGTGAACACGTTCGCCCCGCCGGTGCTGTACTCGACCGTGTGGCTGGCGGCGCTGAGGGCCTGCGGGAGGACGAGGGGAGAGATCAAGGTGACCAAAACAATCCAGGCAGAGAAACTCGATTTTTTCATGCAAGTGCGGATTTAGAGTGGCGATTCTGAGTGTCGGTAGCATACCGAGCTTCTCCTCGTCCACAAGTGCGAAAAGGGATACTAAAAAGGGGAGGGGCCTGGAGTTCTGTAGTGTGGGCCGTATCGGCCCATCCCCGCCCCAATCGTTCGATACGAACGACACTACAGAAGATGGAAATCGCGCGAGAGCACGCCAGCTGCAGTTCTGTAGTGTGGGCCGTATCGGCCCATCCCCGCCCTGATCGTCCGGTACGGACGACATTACAAAAGCCGGCTGATCTCACCCAACCTCACCCCGCAGTGAGGGCGGCTCGTGCATCATCAGCGGTGCCAGTTTTTTCTAGAAAATAGTCGTAGCCCCCGACGTACGGGGTGACCTGGCCGGAATTCACGTGAAGCACCTTGGTCGCGAGCTGGCGGATGAAATGGACGTCGTGGGAGATGAAGACCAGCGTGCCTTCATACCGTTCGAGGGCGAGCATGAGCGACTCCACGGTGTGGATGTCGAGGTGAGTGGTGGGCTCGTCCATCAACAGCAGATTGGGTGGGTCGACGAGAAACTTCACCAGATTAAGCCGACTCTTCTCGCCGCCGCTCAGGATGGCGGTCTTCTTAAAAATCTCGTCCTTTCGAAACATGAAGGAACCGAGAACCGCGCGCGCCTCATCCTCGCGCATCACGGGTGCGCTCGCCAGGACCTCGTCGATGACCGTCTTTTCCGGATCCAGAGTGTCCGCGCGATGCTGACTAAAATAACCAATCTTCGCGTTGTGACCCAGATTGCGCTCCCCCTGCTGAAAGCCCACGACACCGGCGAGAATCTTGAGCAGGGTTGATTTCCCGGCGCCATTGGGTCCCACAAGCACGGTGCGCTCCGCGCGCTCGATGGTGAGGTCCAGTCCGCGATAGACGTGATTGCTACCGTAGGCCATTTGTATGCTCTCGAGCGAGATCGCGCGCTGCCCGCCTCGCGGCGGCTGGGGAATCTGAAACCGGAACGGCTTGCGGGGTGCCATCGGCTTCTCGATCAACTCCATTCGCTCGATCTGCTTGAGCTTGCTCATCGCTTGCGAGGCTTTGGAGGGGACGGCGCGGAACCGATCCGCAAATTCCTGGAGTGCCTGAATTTCTTTCTGCTGATTCTTATACGCCGCGAGCTGTTGCTCGTATCGTTCTTCACGTTGCTTCAGGTATTCCGTGTAGTCGCCGGTATAGGCGATCAACTTCTTTTCTGAAATCTCATGAACCTGGGTGACCACCTCGTCCATGAACTGACGGTCATGGGAGATCAGCAGCAGGGCGCCGGAGTAGTTCTTGAGGTAGTTTTGCAGCCAGAGCAGGGAGAGGAGATCGAGATGGTTGGTGGGCTCGTCCAGTAGCAAAAGGTCAGGCTCCATCACCAGCAGCCGGGCCAGCCGCGCACGCATGATCCATCCGCCGCTCATCTCCTTGGCCTTCCGGTCGAAGTCGGTCTCTCGATATCCCAGACCGCGCAACATCTTCTTGGCTTTGGTCTCGACGTGGGGATCGTTCAGTGCGCTGTGCTTGGCATGGGCCTCCAGGTATTCAGGACTCGAGACATCTCCAGCGGTTTCCATCTCGTGCAAACGCTTTTCCAGGCGGGGCAGCTCATCCACGCGCCCGGTGGCCACATCGAGAATGGTCTCCTCCCCATGCGCTTCGCCTTCCTGGGGCAGGTGGCCCACCATCGTCCACTCGTCCCGATCGACCGTGCCGGTGTCCGGTACCTTCTGTTTCAGAATGATCGAGAAGAGCGTTGTCTTCCCAGCGCCGTTAGGACCGACGAGGGCCACGCGGTCGCCGTAATTCACCCCGAACGAGGCATTCTCAAAGAGAACGCGTCCGCCCAAGGTCATCTTCAGATCTCGAATTGTGAGCATGAAATAGTCGTCTCGCTGACCCACGGCCGCCTGTGCGAAGGCACGGGCCCCATCTGCGTCGACGAGCGAATGAGCCTATTGATGCTCGGCGTCCCGTCAATGGATCATTTTGAGGATATCGGTGCCGAGGTGGGATGTGAGTTCTTCGTGATTCAGCTTGAGCATTGTCGGCCGATAGGCATTATTTTTTCCATTCGTGGCTGAGGGTTTTCCTTCAGGCGATTTCGCGAACGATCCGTCGAGATGTGTCCTCCTCAATATTCAATCCGCATGTGTGCCTTCAAAGCGTTTAGAAACGGGGTTGTCCCTATCATCGTTCTCTTACTGCTTATCTTTTTGTCCGCTGCCTCGGGGGTTGCCGCAGTGAACCCGATCAAACCTGGAGAAACGGTTTCTGGAGAGATTCTTCCAGTAGGAGACTCCGATACCTGGACCTTCGATGCCAATGTTGGGGACAGCATTGTCGCCCGGGCTGGCGAAGTGACGCTGTTAGTGACCGATGGAAGTTCGACGGGAATCGGAAGCGGGAACTATCGACTGGACGTAGAGGGCCTCTACGCAGGCGTGAAGCTTTGCCTGCCGCTGCGATCTGCCGGGAATCTGAACTTCAACGGAGCTGGGGGAGCGCCCGGTTTGGAATACATCGTGACGACGTCCACGAATGTTCTCGCTCCCCGCGAGCTCTGGACGCCGGTATTGACCAATCAATTTGGAGCGTATGGTGAAGTGAATTTCACTCAGCCCTACGACCCCTCAGTGATTGAGCAGTTTTTCCGGCTCCTCCTGCGCTAGCAGGCCGTCGCACTTTGAACGTCGTTCCGCAAGGTGCACGCCGGGGCGATTGATGGGACCGATAGGGCAGGGCGAAGAAGAAATTCAAAACCGGGCGGAAAACGCCTGAGTTTTATCCACAGAGGACACCGATGCGCACAGATGACTGAGGGGACCGCGAGGGATAGAATCTTTTTACTCCGGCTCCATCTGAGAACATCTGTGCCCCCTATGGAGTGCCCTGCTTCTGTAGCGTCGTCCGTATCGGACGATGCGGCGGGGATGGGCCGATACGGCCCACACTACAGAAGACAACCAACGCAAGGAACGGGGGGGCCCGGAGTTTCGACAACAATATTGAGGACAGAAATATCCGGTCGGCAGAACAGGCTCGGGCCCGTATTTCTGTCGTAACTCCTCATCCCCTCCCTCTTCATGTCAGCCAGCTGCAGTTCTGTAGTGTGGGCCGTATCGGCCCATCCCCGCTCCCTCTTCAAGGAAACCCTCAGCGGATCGGCTCTTTTT